>NZ_JBEXOV010000016.1:0-101476 GCF_040611715.1 Streptomyces sp. NPDC006544
CCGCGGCCACCGCCCCGTGCAGGGCCGCGGCCGCGACGGCGCGGCCGGCGACGGGGCCGGGCTCGTCCAGGGCGTGCGCGGCGGCCCCGGCGACCGGGCCGGCGACGAACGCGCCGGTCGCGGTGAGCACGTCCAGGGTGCGGGCCCGCAGCCAGGTGCCGCGCGGGGTGCCGGGGAAGCGGACGACGGCGGCGGGCCAGCCGGCGGGCAGCAGTGCGCCGGAGAGGTCGAGCAGGACGGCGACCTCCTCGGGCAGCATCTCGGCGGGGCTGAGGACGAGCGTGTCCGTGTCCTGCGGCCGGCCGCCCGGCCCGTCGCCGGGTCCGCGTCCCTGTCCGTCGCCGGGCGGACGGCCCTTCGAGGGCCGGACGGCAGGTGGCGGGTCGGCGGGCCCGCGCACCGGCCGGTGGACGGTGTCGCGCCAGGTCTCGTCGCTGACCACGAAGAGCCCGGCGGACGCGGCGGCCTCGCAGGCCTCCCGCAGCAGCTCGGGCGGCGGCACGGTGGCGGTCGGGTCGTCGGCGACGGAGAGCAGCAGCACACGCGGGTCGCCCCCCTCGGCGCGCACCCGGCGCACGGTCTCCAGGAGGGCGTACGGGTCCGGTACGCCGCCGCACTCGGCGGGGGTGGGCACGTGATAGGCCCGCCGTCCCAGCAGTCGGACCTGTGGAGTCCACCAGGCGGGACAGGGCCGGGGCAGCATCACGTCGCCGCCGTAGGCGCCGAGCAGTGCGAGCAGCAGGGCGGGCGCGCCGGGTCCGGCGGCCACCTGGTCGGGATCGGTCAACAGCCCCCGGCGGCCCCAGTGCCGCGCGGCGGCGGAGCGTACGGGTACGCCCCCGCCCGGGGGCTCGGGCGCGGAACGCCAGGCGGCGGCCGCGAGGACGGCGGTGAGCTCGGGCAGTACGGGCAGGCCGGGCTGCGGGGCGGGCGGACCGTAGCGGACCGGACCGCGGCCCTCGGCCGTCGTGCGCTGGATCCCCGACACCGCGCGCCACCTCTTCCTGCCGTCCCGCGCTCGCCACCCCTGTCTTTATACGATTATTTGTCGCCAGTCGCCCGTTATCGGGATCGGGCGCCCGGACGACGGGCCGGCCCCGGCGACGGCTCAGCCCTTCCTTCCCACCAGGGCGAGCAGCCGCGTCTGCGCGTCCGCCCCGGCCGGCACCTCCAGCGGCGCGTCGTACATGCCGCTCGCGGCCAGCCCCCCGGCGTAGGGCATGACCTCCTTGAGGGAGAACTCGACGAGTCCGTCCGGCAGCCGGTCGTCGGCGCCGATGGCCCGCGCGAGGTCCCAGGCGTGGACGACGCAGTCGGCGGTCAGCTCCGAGCAGTACGCCGATCCGAGCGCGGGCCCGTAGGAGAGCCGGACGGTGCGGTCCAGCGCGCCGGGTATCTCGAAGGCGACGTGCGCGGCGGCCGAGGCCCGGTCCCAGGCCTCGGCCGGGTCCGTGCCGAGGACGTCTCCGGAGAAGGTGCTTCCGATGTCCTCGACGGTGCGGCCGTCCGTGACCATGGGCGGTATCCACAACTGCTCGGCGGTGACGTGGTTGACGAGGTCGCGCACGCTCCATTCGCTACAGGGCGTCGGCGCGTCCCACTGGGCGTCCGAGATGGCGTGCACGTGCTCGCCGAAGAGCTCCAGTGCTTCGGCATGCCGCTCGAGCAGCGGATCCGGCATCGATCTCACCGTCCTTCACCGGGGTCGTCCCTCCCCGGGACTCACTCTCCTCGCACCTGATCCGCTCTGCCACCGACCCTGCCACCCCGCCGCTCAACTCCCTTGGGAGGTGGCGGCCGTGTCCACATGCCAAAACGCATATCTCATATTTCGAACTGATCCCTTACGGTGAGACAAACGCCTCGACAGCACTTCGACGACGAAGGAGCCACGGCCATGAACGCCTCCCACGAGACGGCCGTCTACACCCACGGGCACCACGAGTCCGTCCTGCGCTCGCACCGCTGGCGCACGGCCCGCAACTCCGCCGCCTACCTGATCGCCGCGCTGCGTCCGGGCATGGACGTCCTGGACGTGGGCTGCGGGCCGGGCACGATCACGGCGGACCTGGCGGAGCTGGTGGGGCCGGACGGCCGGGTCACGGCGGTGGACGCGGCGGGCGACGTGCTCGGGCAGGCCGCCGCGCACGCGAAGGAGCGGGGCGTGGCGAACATCGGGTTCGCCACGGCCGACGTCCACGCGCTGGACTTCCCGGACGACTCCTTCGACGTGGTCCACGCCCACCAGGTGCTGCAGCACGTGGGCGACCCGGTCCAGGCGCTGCGCGAGATGCGCCGCGTGTGCCGGCCGGGCGGGATCGTGGCCGCTCGGGACGCCGACTACGCGGCGATGACCTGGTACCCGCGGACGCCGGGTCTGGAGGAATGGCTGGACCTGTACCGGCGGGTGGCCCGCGCCAACGGCGGCGAGCCCGACGCCGGGCGCCGGCTGCGCGCGTGGGCCCGCGAGGCGGGCTTCACGGAGGTGACCTGCACCGCGACCTCGTGGTGTTACGCGACCGAGGACGAGGCCGCGTGGTGGTCCGCGCTGTGGGCGGACCGCACGACGGACTCGGCGTACGCCGGCATCGCCACCGGCGGCGGACACGCGACGGAGCCCGAGCTGAGGGCGATCGCGGACGCGTGGCACGCCTGGGGGGTGTCCCCGGACGCCTGGTTCTCGGTCCTGCACGGCGAGATCATCGCCCGCGCCTGAACCACCGCGCCGAAGCCCTGGCCCCGGATCCGGCACCGGCCGCCCCTGGACCCGTACGGCCGCGACCTGCCGGCCCGCAGGCCGCGGCCGTACGGGGCTACCCGCCCACGGGCCCGCGTACGGGAAGCAGTTCGGGCCGCTTCGCGGTGCGCCCGTCGCCCGAGGAGCGCCCGCGCAGCCGCCGGCCGATCCAGGGCCCGGCGAACCCGACGGCCCACCGCAGTTCCGCGGCGGCCCCCCGCAGGCCCGCCGGAGCCAGGGGCGGCGGCCCCGGCAGCGGGCGGGTCCACGCGTCGTCACTGCCGGGCAGTTCCAGGGCGTGCGCGACGCCGGCGGCGATCATCGCGTGGCCGAGCGGCCCCGCGTGGAGCCGGTCCGCGCTCCACATCCGGGGGTCGGTGCACGCCTCGTACCGGGCGAAGTCGGCGACGGCCACCCCGTGCCGTCCGGCCGCCTGCCGTATCCGCTCGTTGAGCGCGTGGACGCGTGGGGCCGCGCCCCTGGCGAGCGGGACGAGCTTCGCGATGTCGGGGAAGGTGACGGTGGCGACGCGCGCGCCCTGAGCGGTGAGCGCGGCGAACATCGCCTCCAGGTGCCCGGCGACCTCGTCGGCGTCGAACGCGGGCCGCAGCACGTCGTTGACCCCGGCGACGACGGTGGCCAGGTCGGGACGGAGCGCGAGGGCGGGCTCGAGCTGCCCCTCGCGCACCCCCGCCGCGAGCCGGCCCCGCACGGCGAGATTGGCGTAGCGGACGTCGGGCTCGTGCACCGCGATCAGCTCGGCGAGCCGGTCGGCGCACCCGCGCAGCCCGGTGCGGTCGTCCCCGTCGCCGACGCCCTCGCTCTGGCTGTCGCCGAGGGCGACGTAACGCAAGGGGTGACGCCCCGGACCCAGGGGGTCACGCCGTTCATCGCTCGGCACGGTCGGCCCGCCTCTCGCTCAGGATCTTCGTGGTGCGCTCGTACCAGGCCCCGTTGGCCCGCTCGAATTCCAGGCCGCGCAGACAGGTGAGGTAGGGGCCGATCCGTGCGCCGTGGCGCAGGAACTCCTCCTCGGTGCGCTCGCCTCGCATCTTGCGCAGCAGCGCTTCGAACAGCTCGGCCTTGGCCCGCGCGAAGGTGATCCGCTGCGCGAGCTGCGCGATCAGCGCCTGCGTGTCGACGATCTCGGCGGCCTGGACCTTCACGAGCAGGTCGTCGCGGATCGCCGAGGGCTTGGTGGCGGTGGCCGTGAAGCGTTCCAGCTCGGCCAGCCCGGCGGCGGTGACCTGGAAGAGGCGCTTGTTGGGCCGGGTGTCCTGAACCACCTCCCGGCCGGCGATCAGCCCGCCCGCCTCCAGCTTGGCCAGCTCGGCGTAGACCTGCTGCGGCAGGGCGTGCCAGAAGTTGGCCACCCCCGTGTCGAAGGACTTGGCCAGCTGGTAGCCGCTCAGCTCCTCGTCGAGCAGCGCCGCCAGTACGGCATGGCGCAAAGCCATCGGTCCGCCTCCTCGGGGGTCTGTTCACGAACGCCCGGCCCATGATAGTCAAGAAAATGACTAATCACATCGGTGACTATCGAGGAGACGCCATGAGCACGGACACGGGCAGGGACACGGGCAGGGACACGAGCGCAGGCACGACCACCCACCCGACGGCCGCCGACCGGTTCCGCGCCGCCGTAGCCGCCCAGGACCTGGCCGCCCTCGAGGCCCTGTTCACCGAGGACGTCCGGCTCAACAGCCCGGTGAAGTCGAAGCCCTTCGAGGGCAAGCCGGCGGTCATGGCCCTCTTCCGCGTACTCCTGCGCACGTTCGAGGGCTTCCACTACGTCGGCCACTTCGACGGCAGCGCCGAATCCGGCCCCGAGGGCACGGAGGGCCCGGCCACCGTCCTGCCCTTCCGCACGGTCGTGAACGGCCGCCAGGTGCACGGCATCGACATGCTGCACCTCGCCCCCGGCGGCCTGATCAACGAGATCACGGTGATGATCCGCCCCCAGACGGCGGTCATGGCCGTGGGCGAAGCGGTCCTCGCCGGCCTGATCGCGGACGGCATCCTCCCGGCCCCGCCGACCGAGGCCGCCGCCCCTTAGTCCCCCGGCGGCCGCATCCGGAAGTTGTACTGCGCCGGCAGTGGGCGGTTCGTCAGGGCTGACCAGACCTCCGAGAGGATCTCCTCGCCCTCCCGGAGGTCGGCCAGCTCGAAGCCCTCCTCGAAGACCCGTCGGGCCGCCACGACATGGCCCTCCGCCGCCAGCAGCCGGGCCGCCGCCAGGCGGAAGCGGCCCTCGTCGCGCAGGGCGGGCCGGAGCCGGTCCCAGACCGAGCGGGCCCGCGCCGGGTGGCCGGCCGCCAGGAGGGCCTCCATCGCCTCGCGGCCCAGCGCCGACTCGGCGGCCAGCCAGCCCGCCCCGCCCCGGCTCTCCTGGACCAGGTCCTCGAAGGCCTCGGCGTACCGGCGGGCCGCCCGCTCGGGATCCCCGGCCATGCCGTCCGCCACCGCCATGCACCTCAGCAGCGGCCACTGCGAGGGCGCCAGCGCCAGCCCGCGCTCCCAGCTGCGCACCGCCTGGGCGATGTCCCCCGCGTGCCACTGCGCGACCCCGAGGTGGTACTCGGTCAGCGGGTCCGCCCGCGCCGTCTCCAGCATGTCCCGCCAGTGCGGGGCGACCAGGCTCGGGCCGGGCGGCGCCACCCGGCGCGGAGGGGGGAAGACCCCGGTGCGCCACAGCTCCAGCCAGGGTTCCTGCTCCTCGCCGAGCGTGTCCTCGGCGAACGGGGTACCGGGCAGCTCGTGGCCCCCGCACACCACCTCCAGCGCGCCCCAGCCGGAGCCGGCCGCCAGCCGCTCCCCCGGCTCGGTGTCGGCGCACGCGCGCCACGCCTCGTAGGCCGCGTCCACGGCCGCCCCGGGCAGCGCCGACTCCAGCGCCGTCCCTGCCGCGCCGCGCGCCGCCGCCCAGTCCTCGCCGTGCACGGCCGCCGGATCCGCGGACAGCGCCCCGTAGGCCTCCAGCCAGCTGCACTCCGACCCGGCCTCCAGCCGTACGTGCTCCAGCTGGGTCCGGGCCAGCCCGGCCTGGATCTCCGCGTACCCGCCCGTGCCCGGCTCGGTCAGCCACTCCTGCCAGCGCCTGCCGCCCTCGCCCGCACCCCAGACGAAGAGCTTGCGGCCGCGCAGCCTGGCCGTCGACGTCTGTACGAGGCCCTGCCCGTCCGCGTCGAGGGAGGCGATCCAGGGCCTGTGCCCCTCCTGGACCTCGTAGAAGAAGTCGGCCGGGTAGGTGCTGTTCAGCGGGTACGTGCGGTCCGCGCCCTCCCAGGCGGGCACGGGGACGGTCCGCAGGGACCGCTCGTACCCGAAGTGCCAGGCCTCGTCGGCCGGAGCCAGGACGCGCGTGCGCGGGCCTTCGGGTACGGCGATGTTGGACCACCAGTACACGGGCGCGGGGCGCTCGTGCGGATTGCGCACGCGGACGCCGACGTAGAGGAACTCCGAGTCCTCGGGCAGCCAGAGGTCCACCTGGAACGGCAGGTCGCGCAGCCGCTCCCACTCCCACAGCCGCACCATCGCTCCCCCGTCGGGCGCCGGTACGAGGGCCGCGTGCAGCGGGGCGCAGGACAGGGTGGTGTGGCCGGTGGCGCCGAGGTTCCACTCGATGCCACCCGAGAACCAGGCGCCGTTGAGGGCGAAGTTCGCGGGCTGGAACACCGGGTTGCGGTAGAGCAGTTCGCGTCCGGTGGGGACGTGGACGAGCGAGTGGATCCGGCCGCCGAGTCCGGGCAGGACGGTGACGCGCAGGTGCTCGTTCTCGATGACGACGGTCTCGAAGTCCCGCTCCGACCGCTCCCGCCGGTACCCGTCCCGGATCCGGACGGGCAGCAGCGAGCGCAGGGGCTCGTACCCGATCTGACGGGCCATGTCGCGCGGCAGGCCCGCGCGCGAACGCGCGTCGAGCACGTGCACGCCGTCCGGCGCGCGGAGGGCGGGCAGCGGGTTCTCGGGTCCCAACGGGGCTGCGGGCAGGGTCAGTACGGAGCGGCTGACGGTGGTGGCCATGGAGAAAGGGAACACGCCACGGCGGCCGGTGCACAGGGATTCGGCGGATCACCACCGGTCAGGATTACGCAAAGCCCGTCGTGGCGCGGGCCGGTGGCCGACCATGGAGGGCATGGAGGCCATGAACAGCGTGAGCAGAAGAGGCGAGTTCTTCGAAGGGGACGGGTCCGCGAGCCGGTTCACCGGACCTGCGACGGGCGACGAGCGGCACATGCTCACCGGCATGCTGGACGCCCAGCGCGCGACGCTGAGGCTCAAGTGCGCGGGTGTGGAGCGGGAGTTGGCCGAGCGGTCGGTGCCGCCGTCCACGCTGTCGCTGCTGGGGCTGGTCCGGCACCTCGCGGACGTGGAGCGCCGCTGGTTCCGGCAGGTGCTGGCAGGGCAGGAGGCGCCGGCCCTGTTCTCGTCCGCCGCCGACCCCGACGGAGACTTCGACGGTGCGGTGTCCGCGCCCGAGGTGGTCGCCCGGTCGTGGGAGGCCTGGCGGACGGAGGTGGAGTTCGCGCAGTCGTTCACGGCGCGGGCGCCCGACCTGGAGGTGTCCGGCAAGGACGCGTGGCGGGGCGAGGTCTCGCTGCGCTGGGTGCTGATCCACATGATCGAGGAGTACGCCCGGCACAACGGCCACGCGGACCTCCTGCGCGAGCGCATCGACGGCGCGATCGGCCTCTGAGGCGGGGCGCTGCCGGGGGTGGGAGGAGAAGCCCGGTCCGGGCGACCACCCGGGGGGCGCCGGGTCGGGCGCGATCCCGCTCCCGGTCCACCCCGCGCGCCACCCCGCCCGCGCATCACCCGCCCCGCGTACCAGCCCCGGCAGAGCGCTCCTACGCGAACGCCCCGGCCACCAGATCCGCGAGCAGGGCTCCCGCCCGCCCCTCCGGGTCCAGATCCGGGTCGTAGGTGGTGATGTCGAGGCCCACGCAGCGCGGCGAGCTCAGCAAGACGCCCAGCAGTTCGGCGAGTTCGTCCGGGATCAGCCCACCGGGGTCCGGACTGTCGACGGCCGGCATCACCGACGGGTCCAGGGCGTCGGCGTCCAGGTGGACCCAGAATCCGGCGGTGGCCGGTGGCTGCAGCCCGGTCAGGGCGGTGCGGGCCACCGGCCCGGCGCCCCGGTCGCGGATCGCGCCGACGGTCGCGGCGAAGATCCCGGCGGCGCGCAGCTCGACGAGGTCCCGGTCCCCGTCGCGCAGGCCGAAGAGCCGTACGTCCTCGTCGCGCACGTACGGTGCGAGCCCCTCCATATTCGCCAGAGCGGCCTGGCCGCGCCCCGTGGCGAGGGCCAGTCCCTCGCCGCCGACCGCCCCTGCGGGCCCGTTGACGGCTTCGTTGCCGGGGTGGCGGAAGGCGGCGGAGCCGTCGATCGCGGCGATCCCGTAGCGCCCGAGGCGGCGCATGGCGAGCGCGGCGCCCAGCTGGACGGAGCAGTCGCCTCCGAGTACGACGGGGAACTCCCCGTCCCTCAGGTGGCGTTCGATGCGGTCGGCGAGGGCGGCGGTGTACGCGGCGAGGGGTCCGGCGTGGAACGCGCCCGCCCCCTCCTTCCAGTGGCCCGGGTCGTAGCGCGGCGGGACGACGACTCCGCCCTCGCGCGCACCGAGCCGGGCGAGGAGGCCCTGTTCCCGCAGGGCGCCGGCCAGTTTGTAGACGCCCGGTACGGAGCCCGGTGCGGGCGGCCGGAGCCCGAGGTTGGACGGCGCGTCGAGGAGCACGAGGGTTCGCATGGTCTCATCCTGTGCGATGCCGGGCCCCGGGACGAGGCATTTCGGCCGTGATCGCCCAGCGTTCGTGGTCCCGCCAGGCCCCGTCGACGTGGAGGAAGTCGGGCGAGAGCCCCTCGAGGCGGAAACCGCGCCCGCGTACGAGGGCGCTCGAGGAGGTGTTCGCGGGCTGGATGTTGGCCTCGAGCCGGTGCAGGTCCAGCCCGTCCGCGGCGAAGGCGTGGCCGATGACCAGATCGAGTCCCTCGCCGAGCAGCCCGCGCCCCGCCGCGTGCGCGAAGGCCCCGTACCCGAGGGTTCCGCACCGGAAGGCGCCGCGCACGATGTCGTTGACGTTGACGAACCCGGCGATGGCCCCGCTGTTGCGCTCGCAGACCAGGAACCCGGCCCGGCGGCCGTCGGCCTCCTGTGCGAGCCGGGCCGCGTAGGGCTCGTACTCCTGGATCGTGGCGGGCGGGAACAGCCACGGCCGGTGCAGGGCGCGGCTCTCGTGGACCCGGGCGGTGAACTCGGGTCCGTCGGCGGTCCGGAAGGGGCGCAGTCCGACCCTCTCCCCTTCCGCGAGGTACGTGGGATAAGACATCGCCCCAGGCTAGGACCTGTGGCAGGATCCCCGGGTGATCATCACCCCGAACATCGAAGAACTCCTCCTCGCGGCCGCGCACAACAACGCCGCGTGGTGCGCCGCGGTCAGCCGCGACGGCGAGTTCACCGCAGAGGCGTGGGTCAGCGCGCGCCGGACCCCGCTCTACTACCCGGACGCCGTGACCCTCACCAGGGACACCGACGCGGCCGCGCTCGTCGGCGGGATGGACACCGCCTCGCCGGGCGCCTCGGTCAAGGACAGCTTCGCCGCGCTCGATCTGGCTCCGGCCGGCTTCGAGGTGCTCTTCGGCGCCCAGTGGATCCACCGCCCGGCGGGCGCTCCCTCCGCGGCCCCGGTCCTGGAGTGGGCGCCCGTGGCCGGTCCCGCCGAGCTGGACGCGTGGGAGAGGGCCTGGGACGGCGAGAAGAGCACCGGCCTGTTCCACCCGGGCCTCCTGACCGACCACGACGGGGACATCGTCTTCCTCGCGGGCCGTGACGCCGAGGGACGGATCCTCGCCGGGGCCGCCGTCAACCGCACCGGGGAGGTCGTCGGCGTCTCCAACGTGTTCTCCGTCGACGGGACCCCGGACGAGGAGGCGTGGGCGGGCGCGCTGGCCCTGGTCTCCTCGCTCTGGCCCGGCCTCACGGTCGTCGGCTACGAGTCCGGCGACGACCTCGACACGGCGCTGCGCCAGGGCTTCGCCGCCATCGGCCCGCTCCGCGTCTGGGTCCACACCGGCTGAGCGGTCACGGCTCCAGGGGGAGCAGCGGCACGTCGGTACGCTCGAACCCGAACACCTGGGCGTACAGCGACAGCTCCGCTTCCAGCGCCCGGACCATGGTGTCCGCGCGCCGGAAGCCGTGCCCCTCTCCCTCGAAGGCCACGTAGGCGTGCGGTACCGACCGGCCGCGCATCGCGGCGAGCAGCCGCTGCGCCTGCGCCGGCGGGCAGACCGGGTCGTCCAGGCCCTGGAGCAGGACGAACGGGGCGGTGATGCGGTCGGCGCGGGCCACCGGGGAGCGCTCACGGCTGCGCAGCGCCAGGGTCTGCGGCGGTCCGGCGAGGCCGTCGACGTAGCGGGACTCCAGGTCGTGGGTCTCCTCGGCGAAGCCGAGCAGTTCCAGCACCGGGTAGATGACCGCGGCGCAGGCGTAGAGGTCGGTGGCGGCCAGTGAGGCCGCCGCCGTCCAGCCGCCGGCGCTGGCGCCGCGGATCGCGAGCCGGTCCCGGTCGGCGGTGCCCTCGGCGGCCAGTCCGCGCGCCACGGCCGCGCAGTCCTCGACGTCGACGACGCCCCACTGTTCGCGGAGCCGCTCCCGGTAGGCGCGTCCGTAGCCGGTGGAGCCGCCGTAGTTGACCTCCACGACGCCGATGCCGCGCGAGGTGAAGTAGGCGATGTTCAGGTCGAGTACGGGGGGCACGTGGTCGGTGGGACCGCCGTGCGCCCACACCACGTACGGGGGGAGCTCGTCGGCCCGTGCCCGCAGGACGGGGTGGTGCGGCGGGTAGACGTGGGCGTGGATCAGGCGGCCGCCCTGACCCTGGAAGGTCCTGCTCTGCGGCTCGGGGTAGTAGGCCGGGTCGGCCCGCTCGACGCGGTCCGTCCGGCTCGCGCCGTCCGCACGATCCGTCCCGTCCGCACGATCCGTCCCGGCCTCCCCCGAGGGGCCGCGGCCGCCCACCGGCCGGGCGTGTCCGGTGACCGTGTCGAGTTCCACCACCTCGTAGGCGCTGCGGGGGCTGGCCGCGACCCCGTAGACCCGGCTGCCGATGACGGCGAGCGTGGGCTGCCAGGCCGTCCACGGCCCGGCGGCGTCCACCAGGTCCCCGCTCTCCGGGTCGAGCACGCCGAGCACCGAGGAGCCCTGGCCGTGCAGGACGGCGACGAGCCCTCCCCCGGACCCCCCGGACCCGCCGGACCCGCCGGCCCGCGAGGCGTCCCCGGGGAGCGCGGCGATCCACCGCAGTCCGGGCTTCCAGAGCGGCCCGCCGAACTCCTCTTCCCGGGGGCACAGGTTGACGGCCCAGCCGGTCCGCGGGTCCACCTGGTACGGGTTCCACCAGCCACCCCGGTCGCTCACGGCGAGGAGGTTCCCCTCGGAGGTCCACTCGACCTGCGCGACGGCCTCGTCGGGTCCACCGAGTACGGTCCGCGGCCGCACGAGCAGGCCGTCCTCGGTGACGTCGGCGAGCCTGAGCTCCGTTCCGTCCCACGGCATCCGCGGGTGGTCCCACACCAGCCAGGCCGCCTGCCGTCCGTCCGGGGAGAGCCGGGGGCCGGTGGTGAAGCGGTACCGGTCGTCGGTCAGCTCCCGCACCCGCGACCGGTCCTCGGCGGCGGACCCGTCCAGGGGTACGGCGGCCAGGACGCGGCGCACATCGGTCGGTGCGGGGCCGGTGAACTCCTCTAGCACGCACCAGACTTCGTCGCCGCGCAGCACCGGGTCGGCCCAGCGCAGCCCGCCGCCGACCGCCGAGACGGGCGTCAGCGGCCGGGGGACCGGGCGGCCCGGTCCGCCGTGGCCCTCCGGTCCGCCCTGCCGGGCCGCCCCCTCAGGCGCGTCCGGCTCGTAGGCGTACAGCCGCTGGTCCGCGAAGTGGACGAACACCACCAGCGGTCCCCCGGCCGGCCGGCCGCTGCCCGCCCAGGGCAGGCCGCCGTACTCGGTGACCCGGCTGCGGACGTTCCAGGGCGCGGGCAGCACGGAGGTGACGGGTCCGCCGTCCGCCGGCCGGCGGACCAGGGTGCGGCGGCCGCCTTCGGCGGGCCGGGGCTCGGTCCACCACACCTCGGGGCCGACCGCGCCCACGTACTCGGGCCGCCCGTCGAGGGAAGCGGCGAGCGCGGCGTCGATGGGCGAGGGCCAGCTGCCGTAGGGGGCCGTCCGGACCTCCATCACAGGGTGCGCAGCGCGTGGTCGAGGACGCGGACGCCGAAGTGCAGGGCGTCGACGGGGACCCGCTCGTCCACGCCGTGGAAGAGGGACCAGTAGTCGAAGCCGGGCGGCAGTCTGAGCGGGGAGAACCCGTATCCGGTGATGCCGAGGCGGGAGAACTGCTTGGCGTCGGTGCCGCCCGCCATGCAGAAGGGGACCACGTGCCCGTCCGGGTCGAACCTCTCGACGGACTCGCGCAGGATCGCGTACGTCCGCCCGTCCACGGGGGCTTCGAGGGCCACCTCGCGGTGGCGGAACTCCCACCGCACGTCGGGGCCGGTGAGCGCGTCGAGGGTGGCGGTGAACTCCTCCTCGCCGCCGGGCAGGATGCGACCGTCCACATGTGCGGTGGCGGTTCCGGGGACGACGTTGAGCTTGTAACCGGCGCTGAGCATGGTCGGGTTGGCGCTGTTGCGGACGGTCGCCTCGACGAGGGCGGCCGCCGGGCCGAGCGAGCGCAGGACCGCGTCGAGGTCGAAGCCGGGAGCGCGGGGGTCCACCGACATCCCCTGGAGGGCGGCCAGTTCGGTGATGCAGGCGGCGACGGTGTCGGTGAGGCGGACCGGCCACCGGTGCTCGCCGATCCGGGCCACGGCGGCCGCGAGCCGGCTGACGGCGTTGGCCCGGTTGGGCTTGGAGCCGTGTCCGGCGGTGCCGGTCGCCGTCAACTTCAGCCAGGCGGTGCCGCGTTCACCGGCGGCGATGGGGTAGAGGGACCGGTCCGGCCCCGTGTGCACGGTGAAGGCTCCGGACTCGCCGATGCCTTCGGTACAGCCTTCGAAGAGGTGCGGATGGTGGTCGGCGAGGAAGCCGGCCCCGTCGACCGCGCTGTCCTCCTCGTCGGCGGTGTAGGCGATGACGATGTCCCGGCGCGGTCGCACGCCGGCCCGCGCCCAGGCCCGTACGACGGCCAGCACCATCGCGTCCGTGTTCTTCATGTCGACGGCGCCGCGGCCCCAGACCACGCCGTCCCGGATCTCGCCCGAGAAGGGGTGCACGGTCCAGTCGGCCGCCTCGGCGGGGACCACGTCGAGGTGGCCGTGGACCAGGAGGGCGGGTGCGGCGGGGTCGGTGCCCGCGATCCGGGCCACCACGTTGGTGCGGCCCGGCGTCCGCTCCAGCAGCTCCGGTTCCAGGCCGGCGGCCGCCAGCCGTTCGGCGACGTACTCGGCGGCGGGCCGCTCCCGGCAGTCGCCGCCGCCCCGGTTGGTGGTGTCGATCCGGATCAGCCCGGAGGTGAACTCGACGACCTCCTCGAGCGCCGTCGGGTCGACCGGGGACTCCAGGACCGCGCCGGGACTGGGGTCGGACATGTCATCCATACTGTTCCTCCACCGCTGCCGAGACGATCGTCGTGACCGCCTTGAAGGTCCGGATCCCCTCGTACATCGTCGCGCTGGTGTACGCGACCTTGCGCTCGCCCGACGGGGTGACGCCGGGAACCACCGTGGCGGCCATCGCCAGGTGTGCGGCGTCGAACTCCACCTCCAGCGTGAACGGCCCGGCGCGCAACGGCTCGTGGCGGACCGCGAGCCGCGTGGCGGCCGTGGCGGCGGCCCGGATGTCCGCGGCCGTCCGGGCGGGGGTGCGGCACACGGCGGCGTAGCGCGAGACGTGGTCCTTGACGGCGACGGTCATCGCGTGCGGGGCGTAGCCTGTGGCGTCGACGCAGGTCAGGTCGTCTCCGGTGACGAGGACGACCGGGACCCCGTACTCGGCGACCACGTGGGCGTTGAGGACTCCCTCGCTCGCCCGGGTCCCGTTCAGCCAGACCCCGGTGATGGAGTTGGCGAGGTAGGTGTGGGCGAGGACCCCTTCCGCGCCGGCGCCCGTGTGGTAGCCGACGAAGGCGATGCCGTCGACGTCTCCGTGCTGGACGCCTTCGACCATGGAGAGGGACTTGTGCCGGCCGGTGAGCATCTCGACGCGCTCGTCGAGATGCTCCAGCAGCAGGTTGCGCATGGTCCAGTGGGCCTCGTTGACGAGGACCTGGTCGGCGCCGCCGTCGTAGAAGCCGAGTACGGCGGCGTTCACGTCGGAGGTGAACATCGTCCGGCAGCGTTCCCACTGCGGCGTCCCGGGCAGCACGTCGGCGGGCCAGGTGACGCCGGTGGCGCCTTCCATGTCGGCGGAGATGAGGATCTTCATCGGGCCCCCGGGCGGTAGGTAGCGCTCAGGCCTCCACACTAACCGCCCGGACCCCACGGGTCCCGGGGCCACGCCAGAGCGCGCCGCCGCCGCGCCCGGCCGAGTCCACGACCCGCCCCGTCCCGGTTCGACCCCGCCGCGGGTCTCCGGCACGGCCTCGGCGGCGCGGGTCGCCCAGTTCACCCGATCCGGTGAGGCCGCGTCCCGGCCCCACCGGCAACGCCCTTGCTCAGCGCTTGACTTCGGCGGCCAGGTTGGCGAGCAGGGTGTCGTAGATGCGCGCCAGGCCCTTGGGCGCGAAGGTGCGCTCGAAGAAGCCGCCGATGCCGCCCGCGCCGTTCCACACGGTGGTGACGACGGCCTTGGACCTGCCCTCACCGGCCGGGGTGACCGTCCAGGTGGTGACCATGGAGGAGTTGCGGTCCTTCTCCACGAGCTGGCCGTCGGTCGGCTCGCTGACCTCGAGCAGGCAGTCGCGGACCCGCTTGCTGGTGGCCTGGAGCTTCCAGTGGACGAGGGTGCCCTCGCCGTCGCCGCCCTCGCGCACCTCGTACTCGCTGAAGTGCTCGGGCAGCAGCTTTCCCCGGGTGCCGGCGTAGTCGGCCAGCGCGTCGAACACGGTCTCCGCGTCGGCCTCGATGATCCGCTCCGTGGTGGCCTCGACCTGCGCCATGGCTGTTCCTCCAGCAGTTGTGTCCGTCGTCGCGGCAAGCCAACCACCTCCGGGGCGGGGGCCCAAATCCGGGCCGGACGCGGCAGCGGACGCCGACGCCGACGAGGAGGGGTGCGGTCCGTCAGTGCCGCGCCGTAGGCCGCCGCGCTCGCGGGCCTCGCCGTCGCCGACGGGGTGTGCGGACCGGCGCCGGGGCCGTCGCGGGCTCCGCACGGGGGCGGCCCCTCTCCTCGCGCCACCGGCCCTCGAGGTCCCGTAGCCCGCGCCGCCTGACCGGCACGTTCCGCGCGGCGCACGATCATGGGAACGTTTGTTCTATTCTCGGGGAGAGCGAGCGAGGGAGGCGCACCATGCGCTGGGACCATCTGAGCGACGGAGCAGACGGAGCAGACGGAACGGACGGAACGGACGGAACGGACGGAGCCGGCACGGCGAAGGGCGACGGACGCGGGCGCGGGCGCGGCGGCAGCGGACCCACGGGTCCGGCCGCGCTCTTCGGGACCGGCGCCGTCGTGACCCGCACGTTCGACACCCCCGAATTCCGGGGGATCACCTTCCACGAGGTCCGCGCCCGCTCGATCCTCAACCGGGTCCCCGGCGCCTCGCGGATGCCGTTCGAGTGGACCGTGAACCCCTACCGGGGCTGCAGCCACGCCTGCGTCTACTGCTTCGCGCGCAAGACGCACAGCTACCTCGATCTCGACACCGGCATCGGCTTCGACTCGCAGATCGTCGTCAAGACCAACGCCCCCGAGCTGCTGCGCCACGAGCTCGGCTCACCCCGCTGGGCCGGCGCGCACGTCGCCATGGGCACCAACGTCGACTGCTACCAGCGCGCCGAGGGCCGCTACCGCCTCATGCCCGGGATCATCGGGGCGCTGCGTGAACGCGCCAACCCCTTCTCCATCCTCACCAAGGGCACCCTGATCCTGCGCGACCTCCCCCTCCTCCAGGAGGCCGCCGCCGTCGCCGACGTCGGGATCTCGGTCTCCGTCGGCTTCACCGACACCGCCCTGTGGCGCACCGTCGAACCCGGCACCCCCTCCCCCGCCGCCCGGCTGCACGCCGTGCGCACCCTCACCGACGCCGGCATCGAGTGCGGGGTGCTGATGGCTCCGGTGATCCCCTTCCTCGGCGACTCCCCGGAGCAGCTGCGGGACACCGTCCGGGCCGTCGCCGCCTCGGGCGCGACCTCCGTGACGCCCCTGGTGCTCCATCTGCGGCCCGGCGCCCGCGAGTGGTTCACGGCCTGGCTGGGCGAGCACCACCCCCACCTGGTCGAGCGGTACGAGCGGATGTACGCGGGCGGCTCGTACGCGCCCACCTGGTACCAGCGCGCGATCACCCGCCAAGTCCACGAACTCGCCGCCGAATTCGGCATCGGCCCCGGGGGACGCGGACCCGCGCGCCGGGTCGTCGCCCCGGAGCGGCCGGCCGGACCCGCGTCCGCCGGGCCGACCCAGCTGAGCCTGCTCTGAGTCCGCTCTGAGCCCGCTCTGAGTCCGGTCCGGGGCTGCTCAGAGCCCGCTCCGGGCCAGCTCCGGGCCTCCCGGAGCCCTCCGTTCGACCGTACGACCGACTGAAAGGTCATCACATCGGGCCAATCGGCCGCCCAATCCCCCCTTCCGAGCGCAGGTTCCGGGACGATTCCGCCCAGAACCCTCGGCTGGGAGGCCCCATGAGCGCCACGATCCGTCCACCCCTGAAGAAGCGCGCCGCCGTCCTGCTGGCGGTCACCACCGTGGCCGCCGCGCTCGCGAGCCCGGTCACGGCCGCCGCGCCGTCCGCCGCCGCCCCCGCACCCCCGCGGTGGTCGAACTGCGCGACCTCCCGCTACCCGACGCTCCAGTGCGCCTCGCTCAAGGTCCCCCTCGACCACGACCGCCCCGACGGCCGGCAGATCGCACTCGCCCTGACCCGGGTCCCCCACACGGCCGCCCGCTCCCAGGGCCCGCTGCTCGTCAACCCGGGCGGCCCCGGCGGCAGCGGCCGCACCCTGGCCGGGTACATCGCCGCCGCGCTGCCCAAGGACGTGGCCGCCCAGTACGACGTGATCGGCTTCGACCCCCGGGGCGTCGGCAAGAGCGAGCCCGTCCTGGACTGCGGCGCCGGGCACTTCACGCCCGTGCGGCCCGATTCCGTACCGCTGGACGCGCAGACCGAGCGGGCCAACCTGGAGCGGGTGAAGTCCTTCGCCGAGTCCTGCCAGACCAAGCACGCGGACGTGCTGCCGTACATCGGCACGGTCTCGGCCGCCCGCGACCTCGAGGTGCTGCGCGCCGCCCTGCGCGCGGACAAGCTCAGCTACCTCGGCTATTCCTACGGCACCTACCTGGGTGCCGTGTACGCCAAGCTGCACCCCGAACGGATCCACCGCCTGGTCCTCGACTCGGTCGTCGACCCGGCCGGGGTCTGGTACGAGGACAACCTCGCGCAGGACCAGGCCTTCGACGCCCGCCACAAGTCCTTCCTCGCCTGGGTGGCCCAGTACGACTCCACGTACCACCTCGGCACCGATCCCTCCGCGGTCGAGACCCGCTGGTACGCGATGCGCTCCGCGCTGCGCGCGACCCCCGCCGGCGCCAAGGTCGGTCCCGCCGAGCTGGAGGACACCTTCATGCCGGGCGGCTATTTCAACGGCTACTGGCCCCACCTCGCCGCGGCCTTCTCCGCGTACGCCGTGAAGGGCGATGCGAAGCCGCTGGTCGCCGCGTACGAGAAGTTCGGCGCGGTGGAGCCGTCGGCCGGCAACAGCTACAGCGTGTACACGGCGGTGCAGTGCCGGGACTCGGCGTGGCCGAAGGACTGGAACCGGTGGCGCGCGGACATGTGGCGCACGCACGCCAAGGCGCCTTTCATGACCTGGAACAACGCCTGGTACAACGCTCCGTGCGCGTTCTGGCCGGCCGAGTCGCTCGAGGCCCCGGACGTCACGAACACCGCCCTCCCGCAGGCGCTCCTCTTCCAGGCGACGGAGGACGCGGCGACCCCGTACGAGGGCGCGGTGAGCATGCGGCGCAAGCTCGCGGGATCGGCGCTGGTGGTCGAGGAGGGCGGCGGCAACCACGGCATCGCGCTCAGCGGCAACAAGTGCCTGGACGAGAAGCTCGCTTCGTACCTGCTGACGGGCAAGGCCGCGGACGCCGCCTGCCCCGCCCAGCCGGCCCCCAAGCCCCTTCCGGCGACGCGCGCGGTCCCGGCGTCCGCGGGCGGCGCGGCGCTGCACGGCCTGCTGGGCTTCCGCGGATAGGTGCTCCGGGAAGCGGTTCCCCGGGGAGCAGTTCCATGGGAGCGGTTCCCGGGGGCCGTTCCCAGGGTCGGTTCCCAGGGGGCGGGCGGTGGCCGCCGCTCCGGGCCGGGCACAATCGCGGCCATGACAGCCAACAGCCACCTCACCCGGATCCCCGCTCCCGAGGGCGTCGCCGCCGGTACCGGATACAGCCACGTCGTCTGGGGCACCGGCCGGTTCGTCGCCGTGTCCGGGCAGTGCGCCTTCGACGAGAAGGGCGAGGTGGTCGGCGCGGGCGACGCCGCCGCCCAGGCCCGGCAGGTCTTCGAGAACCTGCGGCGGTGCCTGGCGGCGGCCGGGGCGACCTTCGACGACGTGGTCAAGCTGACCTACTTCGTCACGGACGTGGCCGATCTGCCGGCGGTACGCGAGGCCCGCGACGCGGTGATCGCCCCCGACCGGCTGCCGGCCTCCTCGGCCGTCCAGGTGGCGGCGCTGTTCCGGCCCGAACTGCTCGTGGAGATCGAGGCGTTCGCCGTGGTTCCGACGTAGCCCGGCGCCTGGTCGCGGGGAGCGGTCCGGCCGGGCCCGGTTGCCCCGTGGACGGCCGCGGCCCTAGCCGGGTTCCAGCCCCCGCAGGGCCGCCGTCGCCGCCACCGCGAGCCGGGGGTGGGACTGCGCCCGGGTCAGGACCTCCCGGGCGCGCCGGTCCCCCAGCGCGCCCAGCCCCTCCACGCACGCCAGTGCCACCCGCCAGTACGGGTCGTTCGGCGCGAGCAGCCTCGCCAGGGTGCGGATCAGGGCCGGCGCCGACTCCGGGGCGCGCAGCGCCGTCAGCAGCCGGACGGGGTGCAGCGCGTAGGCCGTGCGCAGTTCGTTGGTCGCGAGCGCCGCCGCCGCGCGGGCGGTACGCGGGTCCCCGAGGACGGCCAGCGCCTGCGCGGCGGCCTCGCAGCGCGGCGGGTCCCGGTGGTTGAGGAGCAGGACGAGCGATTCGAAGGCCCGCCGGTCGCCGGCCAGGCCGAGCCGGTAGGCGGCCAGCTCGCGGGCCCACAGGGGCCGTCCGGACTCGGTCAGGGAGGCCGCCAGGCCGTCCGGGCCGGCCGCGAGCAGCGCCTCGTACTCCGGCGCCCGCGAGGCCTCCGCCCGCAGGCGCTCCAACACGTCGTTCACGCGGCCACCCTAGGGTGCGGCGGCGGCCGCCGCGCCGGGTTCCGGCACAGCGGTTGATCGATGATCGATGATCGGTACATTTGGGCGGTACAGGTCACATCTCCGCGCTCTGGCGGACCAGTTACCGACGGGTTACTGTCGCTACAACACGTACGAGGGCGGCCTGGTGACGCAGCCCCCTCGTGCCAGTCGGTTCTGCACGACCCGCACCGTCTTCACGGCGTGACCCCGGGACAGGGCTCCGCCGTTCTCGCCCTCCGGGCCTTCCCACGGGCTGCTGCCCGCGGGCATCGGCCGTCGGGCTTCTTCCCCGCGGGCTCTTTTCCCACGGGCTCCGGGTTCCCTCCCTCAGGGGTCCCGGGCATCTCCGCACGGCTTTCCGTACGGCATCCGCGCGCGCCGTGCGCCGCGCGCTCCCCCAGTCGTCACCCTCTTCCACTGGAGTCCCGCGATGGACCTTCCGTCCACGTCCAGTCAGTCCTCCCCCTCCCGGCCCGCCCTGCAGACCATCGCCGTCGTCGGCCTCGGCACCATGGGCACCGGCATCGCCGAGGTGCTCGCCCGCGCCGGCCGCGAGGTCGTCGGCATCGACATCAGTGACGCCGCCGCCCGCCGCGCCACCGCGGCCCTGGCCGCCTCCACCGCCCGCTCCGTGGTCAAGGGGCAGCTCACCGAGCAGGAGCGCGAGGGCGTGCTCGCCCGGTTCCGGACCTTCTCCGAGCTGGGCGCCGCCGCCGAGGCCGATCTCGTCATCGAGGTCGTTCCCGAGTCCTACGAGCTCAAGCAGCGCGTCTTCCGCGAGCTGGACGCGATCGTGCGGCCCGGCACGATCCTGGCCACCGGCACCAACGCCCTGTCGGTCACGCGGATGGCCGCCGAGTCGCGGCGCCCGGAGCGCGTGGTCGGCCTGCACTTCTTCAACCCGGTCCCGGCGATGAAGCTGGTCGAGGTCGTCTCCAGCGTGCTGACGGCCCCGCCGGCCGTCGAGGCGGTCACCGAGCTCGCCCGCCAGCTCGGCAAGGAGCCCGTCGCGGTCGGCGACCGGCCCGGCTTCGTCGCCGACGGCCTGCTGTTCGGCTACCTCAACCAGGCCGCCGCCATGTACGAGGCGAAGTACGCCTCCCGCGAGGACATCGACGCGGCCATGCGGCTGGGCTGCGGTCTGCCGATGGGCCCGCTCGCGCTGCTCGACCTGATCGGCGTGGACACCGCCCGCACCGTCCTGGAGGCCATGTACACGGCTTCCGGTGACCGGCTGCACGCTCCGGCCCCGATCCTCGGCCACCTCGCCGAGGCGGGCCTGACCGGTCAGAAGTCCGGGCGCGGCTTCTACACGTACGAGGCCCCGGGCAGCCAGGTCATCGTCCGCGACCTGCAGACCCCGCCGGACGGCGACCTGGTCCGCGCGAGCCGTCCGGTGAACTCGGTCGGCGTGGCCGGTTCGGGCACCATGGCGAGCGGCATCGCCCAGGTCTTCGCCCAGGCCGGCTTCCCCGTGGTGCTCGCGGCCCGGAGCCAGCAGAAGGCGGACGCGGCGAAGGCCGCGATCGGCAAGTCCCTGTCCCGTGCGGTGGACCGGGGCCGGCTGACGGAGCAGGCCGCCGCGGCCACGCTGGGCCGGATCACGGCGGCGGGTTCGCTGGAGGCGTTCTCCGAGGTGGACCTGGCCGTCGAGGCCGTCGCCGAGGACCTGGCGGTGAAGCAGGAGCTCTTCCAGGCCCTGGACAAGGTCTGCAAGCCCGGCGCGGTGCTGGCCACCACGACCTCCTCGCTGCCGGTGATCGCGATCGCCCGCGCGACCTCGCGTCCGCAGGACGTGATCGGCATGCACTTCTTCAACCCCGCTCCGGCGATGAAGCTGGTCGAGGTGGTCCGCACGGTCCTGACCTCCGACGACGTGCACGCCACGGTCCGCGGGATCTGCGCCAAGGTGCGCAAGCACGCGGTGGACTGCGGGGACCGCGCGGGCTTCATCGTGAACGCGCTGCTGTTCCCGTACCTCAACAACGCGATCAAGATGGTCGAGCAGCACTACGCCGGCATCGACGACATCGACGCGGCGATGAAGCTGGGCGGCGGTTACCCGATGGGGCCCTTCGAGCTCCTCGACGTGGTCGGCCTGGACGTGTCGCTGGCCATCGAGCAGGTCCTGCACAAGGAGTTCCGCGACCCGGGTCTGGCCCCGTCCCCGCTGCTGGAGCACCTCGTGGCGGCGGGCTGCCTGGGCCGGAAGACCGGCCGCGGATTCCGTGAGTACGCCCCCCGCCGGTAACCGACGGCGGGCCACCGAGCCGGATGCGTGGGGAGGGCTGCTCGGGTCTGCCGGACCCTCACGGCAGGCCGTACCTTCCGAGCCCAGTGCGGGCTCTCCCCCGCATCCACCCCGGCCCCACCACCCTCGGGAACGCTCTCCCGCACAAATGAAGTACTTTCGCTCTATGTCCCAGCCCGCCAAGTCCTCGACCCGCGCCTCCTCGGCCTCCGACGCCACGGAGAGCCCGGCCGGCACCAAGGCGGCCGCGCAGCGGCTCAAGATGCGCCGCGAGCTGGCGGCGGCCGCTATGGAGCTGTTCGCGACCAAGGGGTACGAGGCGACGACGGTCGACGAGATCGCCGCGACGGCCGGGGTGGCGCGCCGGACCTTCTTCCGGCACTTCCGGTCCAAGGAAGAGGCGATCTTCCCGGACCACGACGACACCCTGACCCGCGCCGAGGCCGTCCTCGAGGTGGCCCCGGCCCACGAGCACCCGCTCGACACGGTGTGCCGGGGGATCAAGGAAGTCATGAAGATGTACGCCGCCTCGCCGGCGGTGTCGGTGGAGCGTTACCGGCTCACCCGCGAGGTGCCCGCGCTGCGGGAGCGGGAGATCGCTTCGGTCGCGCGCTACGAGCGGCTGTTCACCCGCTATCTGCTCGCGCACTTCGACGAGCAGGACCACCACGACGGCAACGACGACCCGCTGCTGGCCGAAGTGGCCGCCTCGGCGGTGGTCACGGCCCACAACCACGTGCTGCGGCGCTGGCTCCGGGCGGGCGGCCAGGGGGACGTCGAGGCGCAGCTGGACCACGCCTTCTCGATCGTGCGCAAGACCTTCGGCTCCGGGATCGGCGCCGGGCGCACGCTGGGCTCGGGCACGGCGGGACACGCCGCCGCTCCGGTCCAGGGATCCACCGGGGCCTCGACGCCGGCGCCGGCCGCGGTGCGCACCCAGGGCGAGGTACTGGTGGCGGTGGCCCGCACCGACGCCCCGCTGGACGAGGTCATGCGGACCATCGAGGAAGCACTCCGGCACACGTCGTAGCGACCTGCCCTTCCCGCGCGTACGACTCGCGCATCACTCGCGCACCACTCGCGCACAGCTCTTGTGTAGCTCGCGTCACAGCGGCCGCTCCCGTAACGGGGGCGGCCGCTTTCGTTTGTCCGGGTTGCCCCTACTCGCCGGTAACTCTGATCGATCATCGCTCATCCGTGCAGGTCAATCGGCAAATGAGAGAAAGTTTTGGCACGCGGTGCCTTGCTGAGTGACACGGGGTGCCATACGTTAAATCTTGTCCGGATGTCCCCGCGGCCCAGCCCACTCGGCACGGAACGCGCCCCGGATGCCTGCGTCACCAGGCCCCCGCAACGCCCCACCACAGGCAACGCGCAGCAGTACCCCAGCCGAATCGACGGCGCCCCGAAAACCCCACCGCTCCACCGCTCCACGCAACCCGTTTCCCTCAGCGCACCCTCATCAGCGCACGGCCGGAGGCAACACCGTGAAGGACATCCTGGACGCGATCCAGTCGCAGAGCGCTTCGTCCGCCGACTTCGCAGCCCTGCCGCTCCCCGACTCGTACCGCGCGGTCACCGTGCACAAGGACGAGGCGGAGATGTTCGCCGGGCTCACCACCCGCGAGAAGGACCCGCGCAAGTCCCTGCACCTGGACCAGGTCCCGGTGCCGGAGCTCGGCCCGGGCGAGGCCCTGGTGGCCGTCATGGCCTCCTCGGTCAACTACAACTCGGTGTGGACCTCGATCTTCGAGCCGGTGTCCACCTTCAGCTTCCTGGAGCGCTACGGACGCCTCTCGGAGCTCACCAAGCGCCACGACCTCCCGTACCACGTCATCGGTTCCGACCTCGCGGGCGTCGTCCTGCGCACCGGTCCCGGCGTGAACGCCTGGAAGCCCGGCGACGAGGTCGTCGCGCACTGCCTCTCGGTCGAGCTGGAATCCTCCGACGGCCACAACGACACGATGCTCGACCCCGAGCAGCGCATCTGGGGCTTCGAGACCAACTTCGGCGGCCTGGCGGAGATCGCACTCGTCAAGTCCAACCAGCTGATGCCCAAGCCCGACCACCTCAGCTGGGAGGAGGCCGCCTCCCCCGGCCTGGTCAACTCCACCGCCTACCGCCAGCTGGTCTCCCGCAACGGCGCCGGCATGAAGCAGGGCGACAACGTCCTGATCTGGGGCGCCAGCGGCGGGCTCGGCTCCTACGCCACCCAGTTCGCGCTGGCCGGCGGCGCCAACCCGATCTGCGTCGTCTCCAGCGCGCAGAAGGCGGACATCTGCCGGGCGATGGGCGCGACCGCGATCATCGACCGCAGCGCCGAGGGCTACAAGTTCTGGAAGGACGAGCACACCCAGGACCCCAAGGAGTGGAAGCGCTTCGGCAAGCGCATCCGCGAGCTGACCGGCGGCGAGGACATCGACATCGTCTTCGAGCACCCCGGCCGCGAGACCTTCGGCGCGAGCGTCTACGTCACCCGCAAGGGCGGCACCATCACCACCTGCGCCTCGACCTCGGGCTACATGCACGAGTACGACAACCGCTACCTGTGGATGTCGCTCAAGCGCATCATCGGCTCGCACTTCGCGAACTACCGCGAGGCGTGGGAGGCCAACCGCCTGATCTCGAAGGGCAAGATCCACCCCACCCTCTCGAAGGTCTACTCCCTGGAGGAGACCGGCCAGGCCGCCTACGACGTCCACCGCAACCTCCACCAGGGCAAGGTCGGCGTCCTCGCGCTGGCCCCCGAGGAGGGCCTGGGCGTCCGGGACCACGAGATGCGCGCGACGCACCTCGAGGCGATCAACCGTTTCCGGAACGTCTGAGACCGTTCAAGGGCCAAAGGGACAGCCTGAGATGACAGAGCGCCAGAAAGACCGTCCGTGGCTCATGCGGACGTACGCCGGCCACTCCACGGCCGAGGCGTCCAACGAGCTGTACCGCCGCAACCTCGCCAAGGGCCAGACCGGTCTGTCGGTCGCCTTCGACCTGCCGACGCAGACCGGCTACGACCCGGACCACATCCTCGCCCGCGGCGAGGTCGGCCGGGTCGGGGTTCCGGTCTCCCACCTGGGCGACATGCGGCGGCTGTTCCAGGACATCCCCCTGGAACAGATGAACACCTCGATGACGATCAACGCCACCGCCATGTGGCTGCTGGCGCTCTACCAGGTGGCCGCCGAGGAGCAGGGCGCGGACATCGCCCAGCTCCAGGGCACCACGCAGAACGACATCGTCAAGGAGTACCTCTCGCGCGGGACGCACGTCTTCCCGCCCGGGCCCTCGCTCCGCCTGACGACGGACATGATCGCGTACACGGTCAACCACATCCCGAAGTGGAACCCGATCAACATCTGCAGCTACCACCTGCAGGAGGCCGGGGCCACGCCCGTCCAGGAGATCTCGTACGCGATGTCCACGGCCATCGCCGTACTGGACTCCGTGCGCGACTCGGGCCAGGTCCCCCCGGAGCGGTTCGGCGAGGTCGTCGCCCGCATCTCCTTCTTCGTGAACGCGGGCGTCCGCTTCATCGAGGAGATGTGCAAGATGCGCGCGTTCGGCCGCATCTGGGACCAGATCACCCGCGAGCGCTACGGCATCGAGAACGACAAGCAGCGCCGCTTCCGCTACGGCGTCCAGGTCAACTCCCTGGGCCTGACCGAGGCGCAGCCGGAGAACAACGTCCAGCGCATCGTGCTGGAGATGCTCGCGGTCACCCTCTCCAAGGACGCCCGCGCCCGCGCCGTTCAGCTGCCGGCCTGGAACGAGGCGCTGGGTCTGCCCCGGCCCTGGGACCAGCAGTGGTCGCTGCGCATCCAGCAGGTCCTGGCCCACGAGAGCGATCTGCTGGAGTACGAGGACATCTTCGCCGGCTCCCACGTCATCGAGGCCAAGGTCGAGTCCCTGGTGGCCGAGTGCCTGGCGGAGATCGACCGGATCCAGGAGATGGGCGGCGCGATGGCGGCCGTCGAGTCCGGATACCTCAAGGGCGAGCTCGTCTCCTCGCACGCCGAGCGGCGGGCCCGGATCGAGGAGGGCAAGGACAAGATCGTCGGCGTCAACTGCTTCCAGCAGACCGAGGAGAACCCGCTCACCGCGGACCTCGACGGCGCCATCATGACGGTGGACGGAGCCCTGGAGGCGCAGACCGTCGAGCGCATCGGCCGCTGGCGGTCCGAGCGCCAGGAGTCCTCGGACCGGCAGGGCGAGGGCGACCCGTTCGTCTTCCCGACGGTCATGCAGGCCCTGGACCGGCTGAAGGAGGCCGCCGCCGGGACCGAGAACCTGATGGAAGCCACCCTGGAGTGCGCCCGCGCCGGTGTCACCACCGGCGAGTGGTCGAGCGCGCTGCGCGAGGTGTTCGGGGAGTTCCGGGCGCCGACGGGGGTCTCCTCGGCCCCGGTGGCCGTGACCGCCGAGGAGGGGACCCCCATGGCCCTCGTCCGCGCGAAGGTCTCCCGCACCGCCGAGGATCTGGGCTCCGGCCGGCTGCGCCTGCTGGTCGGCAAGCCCGGCCTGGACGGGCACTCCAACGGGGCCGAGCAGATCGCCGTACGCGCCCGCGACGCCGGTTTCGAGGTGGTCTACCAGGGCATCCGGCTGACCCCCGAGGAGATCTCCTCGGCGGCGCTGGCCGAGGACGTGCACTGCGTGGGACTGTCCATCCTGTCCGGCTCGCACAGCGCGCTCGTGCCGGACGTGCTGGAACGGCTGCGTGCGGCGGGGGCGGGTGACATCCCCGTCGTCCTCGGAGGCATCATTCCGAATGCCGACGCCGTGGCCCTCAAGGCCGCCGGGGTGGCCGCCGTCTTCACCCCGAAGGACTTCGGCATCACGGAGATCATCGGCCGTATCGTCGACGAGATCCGCAAGGCGAACAAGCTCGACCCGCTCGGCGACGCCGACGACAGCCCCACCAACGACGCCATCGACACAGCTGCAAGCACGGAGGTCCCCGCATGACCACGCCCTCTTCCCCGGTCAACCGGCTGCGGCCGCGCCGCTCCTGCCTCGCGGTGCCGGGTTCCAACCCCCGGTTCCTGGAGAAGGCTCAGGGCCTGCCGGCCGACCAGGTCTTCCTCGACCTGGAGGACGCCTGCGCCCCGCTCGCCAAGGAAGGTGCCCGCCACACGATCGTGGAGGCGCTGAACCAGGGCGACTGGACCGGCAAGACCCGTGTGGTGCGCGTCAACGACTGGACCACGCACTGGACGTACCGCGACGTGATCACGGTCGTCGAGGGCGCCGGCCAGAACCTCGACTGCATCATGCTGCCGAAGGTGCAGGACGCCCAGCAGGTGGTGGCCCTCGACCTGCTGCTGACGCAGATCGAGAAGACCATGGGCTTCGAGGTCGGCAAGATCGGCATCGAGGCGCAGATCGAGAACGCCAAGGGCCTGGTCAACGTCGACGCGATCGCCGCCGCCTCGCCGCGGCTGGAGACGATCATCTTCGGGCCGGCCGACTTCATGGCCTCGATCAACATGAAGTCCCTGGTCGTGGGCATGCAGCCGCCCGGCTACGGCGCGGACGCCTACCACTACATCCTGATGCGGATCCTGATGGCGGCCCGCATGCACGACCTGCAGGCGATCGACGGCCCCTTCCTCCAGATCAAGAACGTCGACGGCTACCGCGAGGTCGCCGGGCGCGCGGCCGCGCTCGGCTTCGACGGCAAGTGGGTGCTGCACCCCGGTCAGGTCGACGCGGCCAACGAGGTCTTCTCCCCCTCCCAGGAGGACTACGACCACGCCGAGCTGATCCTCGACGCGTACGACTGGTGCACCTCGGAGGCCGGCGGCAAGAAGGGCTCGGCGATGCTCGGCGACGAGATGATCGACGAGGCCAGCCGCAAGATGGCCCTGGTCATCTCGGGCAAGGGCCGCGCCGCGGGCATGCAGCGCACCACCAAGTTCGAGATCCCGGAGGCCTAGGACCATGCAGTTCGGACGCACTTACGAAGAGTTCGAGATCGGCGCGGTCTACAAGCACTGGCCCGGAAAGACGGTCACCGAGTACGACGACCACCTCTTCTGCCTGCTGACCATGAACCACCACCCGCTCCACATGGACAGCAACTTCGCGGAGAACACCACCGACTTCGGCAAGAACGTCGTCGTGGGCAACTACATCTACTCGCTGCTGCTGGGCATGTCCGTGCCGGACGTCTCGGGCAAGGCGATCGCCAACCTGGAGATCGAGTCGCTGCGGCACGTGGCGCCGACCTTCCACGGCGACACCCTCTACGGCGAGACCACGGTCCTCGACAAGACCCCGTCGAAGTCGAAGAACGACCGCGGCATCGTCTACGTGGAGACCAAGGGCTACAAGCAGGACGGCACCCTCGTCTGCGTCTTCCGGCGCAAGGTGATGGTCCCGACCGAGACGTACATCAAGGAGCGCGGCGGCGAGCAGCCCGGCCGCCCCACGCTGAAGGAACAGGGGAAGTAGAACCATGAGCCGACTTGCCCAGACCGCCGGCCTGACGGACGACCAGAGGGACATCCTCAAGACCGTCCGGGAGTTCGTCGACAAGGAGATCATTCCGGTCGCGACCGAGCTGGAGCACCGCGACGAGTACCCGCAGCAGATCGTCGACGGCCTCAAGGAACTCGGCCTCTTCGGCCTGATGATCCCGGAGGAGTACGGCGGCCTGGGTGAGTCGCTGCTCACCTACGCGCTGTGCGTCGAGGAGATCGCGCGTGGCTGGATGTCCGTCTCGGGCATCATCAACACGCACTTCATCGTGGCGTACATGCTCAAGCAGCACGGCACGCAGGAGCAGAAGGAGTACTTCCTCCCGCGCATGGCGCTGGGCGAGGTGCGCGGCGCGTTCTCCATGTCCGAGCCTGCGCTCGGCTCCGACGTGTCGGCCATCACGTCCAAGGCGGTGAAGGACGGCGACGAGTACGTCCTGAACGGCCAGAAGATGTGGCTGACGAACGGCGGGACGTCCACGCTGGTGGCCGTCCTGGTCCGAAGTGACGAAGGACACCCCGAGGGCACCGCCGCCCACAAGTCGATGACGACCTTCCTGGTGGAGAAGGAGGCCGGGTTCGGTGAGGTCCGTCCCGGCCTGACCATTCCCGGCAAGATCGACAAGATGGGCTACAAGGGGGTCGACACCACCGAGCTGATCATGGACGGACTGCGCATTCCGGCCAATCGGGTGCTCGGAGGCCAGACCGGCCGAGGGTTTTACCAAATGATGGACGGGGTCGAGGTCGGCCGCGTCAACGTGGCGGCGCGTGGCTGTGGCGTAGCGCAGCGTGCGTTTGAGCTGGGTGTCTCGTATGCCCAGCAACGTCACACTTTCGGCAAGGCCATCGCCGAGCACCAGGCCATCCAGTTCAAGCTGGCCGAGATGGCTACCAAGGTCGAAGCCGCCCATGCGATGATGGTCAATGCAGCACGCAAAAAGGACTCCGGGGAACGAAACGACCTCGAAGCAGGGATGGCGAAGTACCTCGCCTCCGAGTACTGCAAGGAGGTGGTGGAAGACGCGTTCCGCATCCACGGCGGCTACGGCTTCTCGAAGGAGTACGAGATCGAGCGTCTCTACCGAGAGGCGCCGATGCTGCTCATCGGCGAAGGTACCGCCGAAATCCAGAAAATGATCATCGGGCGACGCCTGCTCGAGGAGTACCGGATCCAGGGCTGAAAGTCGCTTTTGCGCCAGATCATCCTGTGGTTTTGCGCAAAAGAGTCACTGCCAGTCACTGGCCGACGGCCACCGACTCGGCTTCTGGCTTGCCCAGTTGTTGCGCGCAACCGATAGCATTCCAGTAAAGCCGCCGTCCCGTCCCCCTGTTTGCGGCGCGGCATCACCCGCTACGAAGGTCATCCATGCCCCACAGCCAAACCTCTGCACCTCGCGTCGGCCTCCTCGGTGGACGCCTCGCGCGCGGAGCATCGCCGTGGCTTCTGCCGACCGTCGCCACCGCCGCTCTCAGCCTCACCCGCGCCCGGAAGTCCGGACGCTGGGCGGCAGTGGCCGTGCCCACCACCGCGCTCGCGGCGGGCATGCTGTGGTTCTTCCGCGACCCCGAGCGTGAGATCACGCAGGGCCGGGTCATCTCGCCCGCCGACGGTGTGGTGCAGAGCATCATGCCGTGGAAGGACGGGCGGACCCGGGTCGCGATCTTCATGAGCCCGCTGAACGTCCACGTCAACCGTGCGCCCCTCGCGGGCACGGTGACGTCCGTGGAACACGTCCCCGGTGGATTCGTTCCGGCGTTCAACAAGGAGAGCGAGAACAACGAGCGCGTCGTCTGGCACTTCGACACCGAGCTCGGCGACATCGAGATGGTGCAGATCGCCGGCGCCGTCGCGCGTCGCATCGTCCCGTACCTGCCGGCCGGCACCAAGGTGGAGCAGGGCGAACGCATCGGTCTGATCCGCTTCGGCTCCCGCGTCGACATCTACCTCCCCGAGGGCGTCGAGGTCGCGGTCGAGGTCGGGCAGGCCACCACCGCGGGGGTGACCCGAATTGACCGTGACTGACCCAGAGACTCCGGCCACCGGCTGGGTGCCGGAGGCGTCCACGTCCGAGGAGGAGTCCGCCGAGGACGACATGCCGCTGTCACTGCGGCTGTCGATAGCGGACACCCTCACCCTCGGCAACGCGACCTGCGGATTCATGGCGGTGTACTTCACCACCACCGGGATCCTCATCCCGCACCTCACCGGCAGCGGCGAGTCGGGCATGGCCCGCAGCAGCGCCGCGACGGCCGTGATACTGATGCTGCTCGCCGCGGTCTTCGACCTCTTCGACGGCATCGTGGCCCGCAAGCTGCGCAGCTCGCCGATGGGCGCGGAACTGGACAACCTGTCCGACCTGATCAGCTTCGGGCTGGCGCCCGCGTACTTCGTCCTCGTCTACGGCATGGTCGCCGACGACGCGGTCCAGAAGATGTCGGCGCTGGCGGCGATCGTGGTGCTGCTGGCCGTGGTACTGCGGCTGGCGAGATTCAGCTGCGTGACGATGAAGGACGGCATGTTCCAGGGCATGCCGAGCCCCTTCGGCGCGCTGACGGTCGTCTCGATCGTGCTGCTGGAGCTGCCGTTCGTGCCGACCCTGCTGGCGATCGTCGGGGTGGCGTGGCTGATGGTGAGCCGGGTCGAGTACCCCAAGCCGCGGGGCGTCCTCGCGGTGGCGATGCTGTGCTGGATCGTCGGGGCGATGGGGCTGCTGGCGGCCTGGGCGTTCGACGCCCCGGGCGGCGGGCTGCTGCTCCAGACGGGCTGCGCGCTGCAGATCGCCCTGGCGGCGACCATCCCGCTGTTCGCGACGACTCGCCGGGCGAACACGTTCCGCCACAACCGTCGTGAGGCGAGGGCCACGCAGGCCCCGTGACCACGGCTGTACGCGTACGGAAGGGCCCCCGGCCGCCACCAGGCGACCGGGGGCCCTTCCGCTTCCTCCGCTTCCGCAGGGCCCTCGGCGGCCGCCGCACGGGGCTGGAGGGGCGCGAGGGCGGGGCGGCGGGAGCACGGCGCCCCACATAGCCTTGATGTCGGAAAACCGCCAGCCCCGGCATCGGCCCGCCGGGAGGATGGAGCCATGTACACCGACACCGAGCGCTGCGTGCGGGCCGTCCAGTCCAAGGACGCTCGCTTCGACGGCTGGTTCTTCACCGCCGTCCGGACCACCGGGATCTACTGCCGCCCCAGCTGCCCCGCCGTGCCGCCCAAGGTCGAGAACATGACCTTCCTGCCCAGCGCCGCGGCCTGCCAGCAGAGCGGTTACCGCGCCTGCAAGCGGTGCCGCCCCGACACCTCCCCCGGCTCCCCGGAGTGGAACGCCCGCGCCGACGCCGTCGCCCGCGCCATGCGGCTCATCCAGGACGGCGTCGTGGACCGGGAGGGCGTCCCCGGGCTGGCCGCCAAGCTGGGGTACTCCGCCCGCCAGGTGGAGCGCCAGCTCAACGCCGAGCTCGGCGCCGGGCCCCTCGCCCTGGCCCGCGCCCAGCGCGCGCAGACCGCCCGGCTGCTGATCGAGACCTCCGAGCTCCCCATGGGCGACATCGCCTTCGCCGCCGGGTTCTCCTCGATCCGGACCTTCAACGACACGGTCCGCGAGGTCTTCGCCCTCGCCCCCAGCGAGCTGCGCACCCGGGCCGAGAAGGGACCCAAGCAGGCCCAGGTGCCCGGCACGATCAGCCTGCGGCTCCCGTTCCGGACCCCGCTCAACCCCGACAACCTCTTCGGCCACCTCGCCGCCACCGCCGTCCCCGGCGTCGAGGAATGGCGCGCCGGCGCGTACCGCCGCACGCTGCGGCTGCCGTACGGCACCGGCGTCGTCGCGCTGTCCCCGCAGCCCGACCACATCGGCTGCCAGCTCGCCCTCACCGACCTGCGCGACCTCACCATCGCCATCAGCCGCTGCCGGCGGCTCCTGGACCTCGACGCCGACCCCGAGGCCGTCGACGAGCAGCTGAGCGCCGACCCGCTGCTGGCGCCCCTCGTGGCCAAGGCCCCCGGGCGCCGGGTGCCCCGCACGGTCGACGCGGAGGAGTTCGCCGTACGGGCCGTCCTCGGACAGCAGGTGTCCACCGCGGCCGCCCGCACGCACGCCGCCCGGCTGGTGACGGCGCACGGCGAGCGGGTCGGCGACCCCGACCCCGAGGGCGGCCTGACGCACCTGTTCCCGTCCTCGCAGGCGCTGGCCGAGCTCGACCCGCAGGCCCTCGCCCTGCCGCGCAGCCGCCGGTCCACCCTCACCACGCTCGTCGCGGCGCTCGCCGACGGATCCCTCCCCCTCGGCATCGACAGCGACTGGGACACGGCACGCGCCGGGCTGGCCGCGCTGCCCGGATTCGGGCCGTGGACCACCGAGATCATCGCCATGCGGGCGCTGGGCGACCCGGACGCCTTCATCCCCGCCGACCTGGGGATCCGGCGGGCCGCGAAGGGGCTCGGCCTGCCGTCCACCCCGGCGGCGCTCACGGCCCGCGCGGCGCACTGGCGGCCCTGGCGCGCGTACGCGGTCCAGTACCTGTGGGCCACCGAGGACCACGCCATCAACGTCCTGCCCGCCTGAACGGCGTGCACCGCCCGATCCGCCGAGGAGCACGACCACCATGTCCATGTCCATGTCCATGTCCAGCATCAGCCGGAAGCGGCACACCGTCGTCGAAAGCCCGTACGGTCCGCTGACGCTCGTCGCCACCGGCGGCTTCCTCAGCGGCCTCTACATGACCGGTCAGCGCCACCGCCCCGCCGAGGAGTCCTTCGGCGAGCGGGTCGCGGCCGGTGAGGAGCCCTTCCCGGAGGTGGTGCGGCAGCTGGCCGCCTACTTCGCCGGGGAACTCACCGCTTTCGACCTCCCCGTCCGGCTGGAGGGCACCGAGTTCCAGCGCAGCGTGTGGGAGCAGCTCGTACGCATTCCCTACGGGCAGACCTGGTCGTACGGGGAACTGGCGGCCCGGCTCGGCAAGCCGAACGCCTCGCGCGCGGTGGGCCTGGCCAACGGGAAGAACCCGGTCGGCATCATCGTGCCGTGCCACCGCGTCATCGGGTCGTCCGGCTCGATGACCGGTTACGGCGGCGGCATCGACCGCAAGGTGCGGCTGCTCGCCTTCGAATCCGGGGCCGGGCGGCTCTAGGTGTGCTGCCCGGGGCGCTCCGTCGCGGGACCCGCCTCAGATCACCAGGAGCGGGACCAGCAGGGCGAACGCGGCTCCGGCCTCGACCGCGTAGCCGTACAGGGACGGGTGCTGCACGGGGGCGGCCAGCAGCACCACGCTCTGCTGGGCCGCGGCCGCGTCCACCCACTCGGCGTCGGCCCCGAGGCTCCCCTGGTACCAGCCCTCGCAGGAGCCGGGGCCGGTGACGGCGAGGACGTCGTCCTCGCGGCGGTAGTAGGCCTGCCAGTCGGCGGCCGGCACGGACCAGGCCTCGAAGTCGGTGAACTGGGCCCAGCCGCCCTCGCGGATCGCGGTGTCGAACATCCAGACCCGCACCCCCTCGGGGGTGACCTCGCCACCGGCCTGCTGGTCGGTGGTGAAGTGGACCATGGGCAGGGCGTCGGGCCCGTCGGCGGTGCTGGGCCAGGCGTACATCGTGATCATCTGCTGAATTCTGTCCTGCTCGGTGTAGGCACGAAATAACGAGCGGGACGGGCTACGAAGCCTGCGGCCGGAGCCCGTTCTCGAGCTCGGCGGTACCCTCGCCCGACTGCAGGATCCGGTAGGCCTCCTGCGTGCGCGGCCCCGTCGGTCCCGGCAGGTAGGCCGTCAGCTCGGCCGGCTCGACCAGCCGCCACGAGATCAGCTCTTCCTCCTGGAGCTTGATCGAGGCGAGCTGCTCCGCGTCGAGCACACCGCCGTCGAAGAGGTACGCGACCAGCGGGGGCCGGTCCGTACCGAGGCTCCAGTCGACGGTGAGCAGACGGCCGAGCGGGACGTCGATGCCGATCTCCTCGGCACTCTCGCGGCGGGCCGCGGTGCGCGGGGACTCGCCCCGATCGGACTCGATGGTCCCGCCCGGCAGGGCCCAGCCCTCCCGGTAGTTGGGCTCGACGAGCAGCACCCGGCCCTCCGCGTCCCGGTAGAGGGCGGCCGCACCGGCCAGCACCCGGGGCAGGCTCGCGATGTAGGTGGCGTAGTCATCCGTGGTGGTCACGCCGCCACCCTAGCCAACCGCCCCGCGGGCGCGGCGGTCACGTCTCGGAACCGCCCCCGCCCGGACCGCCGCCGCTGCCGCCCGTCCCCGCACCCGTGCCGCCCGCACCGCCTTCGTCCCGGTCGCGGTTCCTCGCATCGGCCACGCGGCGCAGGCGCGGGTGGCAGGCCGGCCCCTGTTCGGTCAGGGCGTCGCCGACCATGGCCTTGACCGCGTCGCGCACGCCGTGCAGGGGGTGGTGGCGGACGGGGCCCGCGCCCGGGTCCTCCCGCAGCTCCTTCACCAGGGCCCAGCAGAGCAGCAGCATCACGACCACGAAGGGCAGGGCTACCAGGATGGTGGCCGTCTGGAGGGACTTCAGGCCGCCCGCGACGAGGAGTACGGCGGCCACCGCGGCCATCAGCACGCCCCAGGTGACGACCAGCCAGGTCGGCGGGTCGAGCGAGCCGCGGCTCGTGAGCGAGCCCATGACGAGGGAGGCGGAGTCGGCGCTGGTGACGAAGTACGTCATCACCAGCAGCATCGCGATCCACGAGGTGACCGTCCCGAGCGGAAGAGCGTCGAGCATCGCCAACAGCGAGGCCTCTGTGCCCTCCTTGACCTTGGAGGCCATGTCGGCGACGCCGGTGGAGTCGAGCCGGATCGCCGTGCCTCCCATGACGCAGAACCAGACGACGGTGGCGCCGCTGGGGACCAGCAGCACGCCGACGAGGAACTCGCGGATGGTGCGGCCGTGCGAGATGCGGGCGATGAAGGTGCCGACGAACGGCGCCCAGGAGAGCCACCAGGCCCAGTAGAAGATCGTCCACGCGCCGAGCCAGGCGCTGTCGGTGAAGGCGCCGGTGCGCGTGGCCATCGGGAGCAGCTGGTGCAGGTAGCTGCCGACGCTCGCCGGGATCACGTCGAGGATGTAGACGGTCGGCCCCAGGACGAAGACGAAGAGCATCAGGGCTCCGGCGAGCACGACGTTGGTCGTGCTGAGCCATTTGACGCCCTTGTGCAGGCCGGAGAAGGCGGAGAGCACGAAGGCGCCGGAGAGGGACCCGATGATGACGAGCTCGACGGTGGTCGAGTCCTCGATCCCGGCGGTGATGTCGAGCCCCTTGGCGACCTGGAGCGCGCCGAGGCCGAGGCTGGTGGCGGTGCCGAAGACGGTCGCGAAGACCGCGAGCAGGTCGATGGCCTTGCCCGGCCGGCCGTTGGCCCGCTCCTCGCCGATGAGCGGGACGAAGACGGAGCTGAGGCGGTTGCCGCGGCCCTTGCGGAAGGTCGCGTAGGCCAGGGCCAGGCCGGCGATCCCGTAGATCGCCCAGGGCGTGAGGGTCCAGTGGAAGAAGGAGTAGTCGAACGAGGCGCGGGCGGCGTCTCCGCTGCCGGGGGCGGCGCCGCTGGAGGGCGGCGGATTCAGGTAGTGGGTGAGCGGCTCCCCCACCCCGTAGAACATGAGGCCGATTCCCATGCCCGCGCTGAACATCATCGCGATCCACGCGAGGTTGGTGAACTCGGGCTCCGAGTCGTCCTCGCCGAGCCGGATCCGGCCGAAGCGGCTGATCGCGAGGACCACGCACATGACCAGGAACACGTCGGCGGCGATCACGAAGAGCCAGGCGAAGTTGTTCAGCACCCAGGCCAGCGCCGTGCTCGACGCCGTGTCGAAGGAACTCTTGCCGAGCGCCGCCCAGGCGACGACGGCGAGCACGGAGATCACTCCGATGGCCACGACAGCACGGTCGGGAGTGCCGTCGTCCGGACCCGTTGGGCCCCCGCCCGGGGAATCCGGACTTGCCTGTTCCAGTGAATCCGTGCGCATGCGGCCACACTATGCAGGCGTATATCCGTATTTAGGAGTATGGCGCGCCGCGTGTGACCCAGGCCACCCATGGGCATAGGAGGATCCTCCGGATAGGCTCAGTGGTGGCGCGACTGCACTGTTCGATAGCAAGGGATCAGAAGTGACGGACGGAGCAGTAACTGAGACCGCGCGCGTGCTCATCGCCGCGGACAAATTCAAGGGCTCGCTCACGGCCGTACAGGTCGCGGAGCGGGTGACGGTCGGCCTTCGCAGGGCCGTGCCGGGCGTGGAGATCGAGACCCTCCCCGTCGCGGACGGCGGCGACGGTACGGTCGCGGCCGCCGTCGCGGCCGGTTTCGAACGCCGGGAAGTCCGGGTCACCGGACCCCTCGGAGACCAGGTCACAGCCGCTTTCGCGGTCCGCGGGGGCACCGCGGTGGTCGAGATGGCGGAGGCCTCCGGCCTCCAGCTGCTGCCGGCGGGTGTCTTCGCCCCGCTGACGGCCACCACCTACGGCTCCGGCGAGCTGCTGAAGGCCGCGCTCGACGCGGGAGCGCGCTCGATCGTCTTCGGTGTGGGCGGCAGCGCCACCACCGACGGCGGCGCGGGCATGCTGGCCGCGCTGGGCGCGGTGTTCCTGGATGCGAACGGTGAACCGGTCGGTCCGGGCGGCGGCGCGCTGGCCACTTTGGCCTCGGCCGACCTGTCGGGCATCGACCCGCGCATCAGGGACGTCGACTTCGTCCTGGCGAGTGACGTGGACAACCCTCTGACGGGTCCGAAGGGCGCTCCGGCGGTCTACGGCCCGCAGAAGGGGGCGTCGCCCGAGGACGTGGCGACGCTGGACGCGGCGCTGGCGCACTTCGCGGCGGTCCTGGAGAAGTCGATCGGCTCCCTGGCCGCGGAGGCGGCGGACTCACCCGGCGCCGGCGGTGCGGGCGGCATCGGCTACGGCGCCCTGCTGCTCGGAGCCTCCTTCCGTCCCGGCATCGAGCTGATGCTCGAGGTGCTGGGCTTCGCGCCGGCCCTGGAGCGGGCGACGCTCGTCATCACGGGTGAGGGCTCGCTGGACGAGCAGACCCTGCACGGCAAGGCTCCGGCCGGTGTCGCGGCGGCGGCCCGCGCGGCGGGCAAGGAGGTCGTCGCGGTCTGCGGCCGCCTGCTGCTCACGCGGGAGGCGCTCCAGGCGGCCGGGATCCGGCGGGCGTACCCGCTCACGGAGATCGAGCCGGACCCGGCGGTGTGCATCGCGAACGCGGGCCCGCTGCTGGAGCGGGTCGCGGCGAACATCGCGGCCGACGTCCTGCGCCCCTGAGTGCGGGAGGCCCGGACCCCCGGCACACGCCGGTGGGGGTCCGGGCCTCCGCCGTTTCCCGGCCGACGGCCGGTCACCACCAGGTTGCCGTCCGGAGTGCGCCGTGCGAGCTCGCCGGTGCGGAAGACGTCGGCCCGGACCGCGGTCCGCCGGCGGAGGGACCGGAGCGGCCGCGGTGGCCCGGGGTCCGCGTCCTACGGGGTGACGCGCGTGCGGGCCGCTTCGACGAGCCGGCCGGTGGTGACGATCCGGGCGAACCCGCCGCCCTGGAGGTTGACGGCGGTGGCGGTGGCGAGCTGGTCGGCCGTCAGTCGCGGCGCGTCCGGGAGGTCTTCAGCGGCCAGGTCGAAGGTGTGGGTGGCGTCGAGGGGGACGAGGACCTCGTAGCCCAGGTTCCCGGCCATCCGGGCGGTGGTCTCGACGCACATGTTGGTCTGGATCCCCGTGACGACGACCTGTGCGGCGTTCTGCCGGGTGAGCCAGTCGGCCAGGTCCGGGGTGCCGTAGAAGGAGGAGTTCACGGACTTGGTGACGTGCAGGGCGGCCCGCCCCGCGCGCTCGGCGACGAAGTCCTTGAGGGCGTACCCGGGCCCGTCCGGCGCGAGTACGGAACCGGCTTGGCGCGAGGCGTGCCGGACGATCACCACCGGCCGCCCGGACCCCTGCCAGGCGTCCATGAGTGCGGCGATGTTGGCCTCGGCGGCCGGATTGTTGCGCGGGCCCCAGAAGTCGGCGTCGTCGAAGCCCTTCTGGACGTCGATGACCAGCAGGACACTGTTCGCGGCGATCTCGATCTCGTTCGTCATGCCTTCATCCTCGGCGGCGCCCGGCCGCCGCAACAGGACCGGCCGGGACCCGGACCGATGGGATCCTGCCAGCCTGGCAGGGTCGCGCGGGAGGCTTCACCGGCCGTCGCCGGAGCCGCCGACCCGGCAGGACGTACGCGCCCCCGCCGGAGCCGGGGCGGCCTCCCGGGCACGTCCCGGCCGGGCCCCACCACACAGCTCCCCGCAAGCCCCCGAAAGCCCGCACCGGCAACTTGCCGGCCTGCGGACGCAATCCCCTCCCGGCGGCCCCCGGGCAGCCTTCCGCGACCTCGGGAGGCCCGAGGAGCGCCCCGAAGGGCTCCCGCAGCCTTCGCATCCCGCCCCGGTAGTCCCCCCGCGTGACCCCCGGGCCGCCGCCCCACGCGCCCTCGGAACCCCCTGGGCGGCGGGAACGGCCGTGGCAGACTCACGTCATGCACCGCGTCGCGATCGTCGTCCAACCCGGCATCCGCGCCTTCGACCTGGCCGTCATCACCGAGGTCTGGGGTCCCGACCGCAGCCCGCTCGGGGTCCCGCCCTTCGAGCTGCGCCGGTGCGCCCTGACCCCCGGTCCGATCCCGCTCCCCGGCGGGCTGGAGCTGACCCCCGACCGGGGGCTCGACTGGCTCTCCAGCGCCGACCTGGTCGTCGTCCCGGCCCTGGCCCAGCCTTGCGATCCCACCCCGGAGCCGGTCCTCGCCGCCCTGCGCGACGCGCACGCCCGGGGCATCGCGACGGCCGCCCTGTGCGCGGGCGCGTTCATCCTCGCCGAGGCCGGCCTGCTGGCGGGCCGCCGGGCCGTGACCCACTGGTCGCTGGCCCCGACGCTGGCCGGCCGCCATCCGGCCGTGCGGGTCGAGGAGGCCCCTCTCTACGTGGAGGACGGCGGGTTGTGGACCTCGGCCGGGGTCGCCTCCGGCATCGACCTCTGCCTCCACCTGGTCCGCCGGGCCCACGGAGCCGAGGCCGCCGCCGCCATCGCCCGCTCGATGGTGACGGGCCCCTTCCGCACCGGCGACCACGCCCAGTACCTCGACCGTCCGACCCCGGCCGCCGACCGGACCGCCGAGGCGCTGGCCTCCGTACGGGAACGGGCGCTGGGGCGCCTCCGGGAGCCGCTGGACGTGGCCACGCTGGCCCGGTGGGCGGGGATGTCGCCGCGCTCCTTCGCCCGGCACTTCGCCGCCGCCACCGGCACCACCCCGCACAAATGGCTTCTCGGCCACCGTCTGGACGAGGCCCGCAAACTGCTGGAGCGGACCGACCACCCGGTCACCGAGGTGGCCCGGCGGACCGGCTTCACCAGCGAGGTCACCTTCCGCCAGCACTTCACGGCGCACGTCGGCACGAGCCCCCGCGCCTACCGGGCGGCGGCTACCGCGTCAGGGCCTCCCCCCAACCCCACGGACAGTGTTAGAAATGGCTCATGACCGGACGAAATGGCTCGCCCCCGGGCCGTGAGGGGACTCCCCAGGACGGACCCCCGTCCGAGCCCCCGTCCGGACCCCCGTCGGAGCCCCCGTCCGAGCCCCCGTCGGAGCCGCCTTCCGGGCCCCCGTCCGAGCCGCCTGCCGGCTTTCCTCCCGGACCGGCCGGGGCCGGGAGCGGGCGCCCCCGGCGCGGTGCCCCGCGCCGCGGTCGCGCAGCCCGGTTCGCGCACTGGTTCGCGCGCCCCTTCTGCAAGCTTTCCGCGGGCCTGTCACTCGGCGCGCGCAGTGTCGCCGGCCAGGTCTTCGCCCTCCAGGCCGCCATCGTGCTGGTGCTGATCACCGCCGCCGCACTGGCCCTCTTCCTCCAGGCCCGCTACGACAGCCAGCGCGACGCCCGCAACCGCTCCCTCGCGGCCGCGGAGGCCTTCGCCCACGCCCCGGGCCTCCCGCTCGCGCTGAAGTCCGCCGATCCCACCTCCGCGCTCCAGTTCCTCGCCGAGGGGGCCCGCCGGGACTCCGGCGTGGACTTCATCGCGGTGCTGGACACCGACGGCACCCGGTACACCGACTCCCGCCCCGAGCTGATCGGCCGCCGCTCCACGGGAGACTTCTCCCGGGCCCTGGCCGGGCACGCCTTCACCGAGACCTTCAAGGGGCAGCCGAGCGACGTGGTCCGCGCGGTCGTACCCGTGGAGGACGCCTCCGGCACGGTCGTCGGCCTGGTCTCCACCGGCATCGAGGTCGCCAACGTCGGCGACGTCGTCGAGGGACAGCTACCCCTGCTCGTCGGCGCGGCGGGCGGCGCGCTGCTCCTCGGGACCGGCGGCGCCGCCCTGGTCAGCCGCAGGCTGCGGCGCCAGACCCGGGGCCTCGGCGAGGCCGAGATGATCCGGATGAACGAACACCACGAGGCCGTGCTGCACGCCGTCCGCGAGGGCGTCCTCATCATCGACGCCGACGGCCTGCTCGTCCTCGCCAACGACGAGGCCCGCCGCCTGCTCGGCCTGCCGGCCGACGCCGAACAGCGGCACGTCGGCGACCTCGGCCTCGACCCGCGGACCGCCGCGCTGCTCGCCTCGGGGCGGGTCGCCACCGACGAGGTGCACCTGTCGGGTGACCGGCTCATCGCCGTCAACGTACGGCCGACCAAGACCTTCGGCGGCCGCCCCTCGGGCACCGTCATGACCCTGCGCGATTCCACCGAGCTCGCCGCGCTCTCCGGCCGGGCCACGGTGGCCCGTGACCGCCTGCAGCTGCTCTACGACGCGGGCGTGCGCATCGGGACCACCCTCGACGTGGTGCGCACCGCCGAGGAGCTGTCCGAGGTGGCCGTCCCGCGCTTCGCCGACTTCGTCACCGTGGAGCTGCTCGATCCCGTCCTGCGGGGCGAGGAGCCCACCCTCGGCTCCCACGTCGAGATGCGCAGGGCCGCGATGAGCGGGGTCCGCGGCGACCAGCCGCTGCAGCCCGTCGGCGACACCATCCGTTTCGTGGTGCCGACCGCGCCGATGGCGGCGGCCCTGGACGCGGGGCGGGCGGTCCTCGCCGCCGATCTGAGCGCGGCCTTCGGCTGGCGGGCCCAGGACCACGACGGGACCCGGGTGGCCCTCGACTACGGCCTGCACTCGTTGATCGCCGTGCCGCTCCAGGCGCGCGGCGTGGTCCTCGGCATGGCCAATTTCTGGCGCGCCGACACCCCCGAGCCCTTCGACGAGGAGGACCTGTCCTTCGCCGAGGAGCTGGCGGCGCGGGCCGCCGTCTCCATCGACAACGCCCGCCGCTTCACCCGCGAGCACGCGGTGGCGGTGACCCTCCAGCAGAGCCTGCTGCCCCGGGCCCTGCCGGAACTGAGCGCCGTGGACGTCGCGTTCCGGTACCTGCCCGCGAAGGCGGGGGTGGGCGGGGACTGGTTCGACGTGATCCCGCTGGCCGGGGCCCGGGTCGCCCTGGTCGTCGGGGACGTGGTCGGGCACGGAGTGCACGCGGCCGCGACCATGGGCAGGCTGCGGACCGCCGTCCACAACTTCTCCACCCTCGACCTGCCGCCCGACGAGCTGCTCGGGCACCTGGACGAGCTCATCGACCGGATCGACCAGGACGAGTCCGCCGGCGGCGCGGGCCCCGGCCGGGGCGACGTGGCGGGCGAGGCGTCGGGCGTCACGGGCGCCACCTGCCTCTACGCGGTCTACGACCCGGTGTCCGGCCGCTGCGCCATGGCCAGCGCCGGGCACCCCGGCCCCGCCCTGGTCCGCCCGGACGGGCGGGTGGAGTACCCCGAGCTGCCGATCGGGCTGCCGCTGGGCGTCGGCGGGATGCCCTTCGAGGCCGTCGAGCTGGACCTGCCCGAGGCGAGCCGGCTGGTGCTGTTCACCGACGGGCTGCTGGAGGACCGCGAGCGCGACTTCGACACCGGCCTGGGCCTGCTGACCGAGACCTTGTCCCGGCCGGACCGCAGCCCCGAGCAGGCCTGCGCCGACGTACTGGCCGCGCTGCTGTTCCCGGCGCCGAGCGACGACATCGCCCTGCTCGTCGCGGACACCCGGCGGCTGCCGGCCGAGCGGATCGCGGAGTGGGCGGTGCGCCCCGACCCCTCCGACGTCTCCCGGGTGCGCAGGGCGGGTGCGGCCCAGCTCGCCGCGTGGGGCCTGGAGGGCGTCTCCTTCACGGCCGAGCTCATCCTCAGCGAGCTGATCACCAACGCCATCCGCTACGGGACCGCGCCGATCCGGGTCCGGCTGCTCCGCGACCGCGCCCTGATCTGCGAGGTCTCCGACGGCAGCAGCACCTCTCCGCACCTGAGGTACGCGGCCACCACCGACGAGGGCGGCCGCGGCCTGTTCCTCGTCGCCCAGTACGCGGAACGCTGGGGCACCCGCTACACGGAGCGCGGCAAGGTCATCTGGGCCCAGCTCCCCCTGAAGGACGCGGCGGAGCCGACGCCCCCGGCCTTCCCGGACCTGGACTCCCTCGAGGACCTGGCCTGGTAGCCGCCCGCGGGGACCCGCACCGCCCTCCCGTACGGCGGGCCGCACGGGCCCGACCCGTCTTCGCGACCTGCCGCACCGGTGCGGCCCGTGCTTCGCCACGGCCGCCCTCCATCCCTCTCGAAAGGGGTTGGCCGCCGCATTGATCTCGGAAGCGGTCCGGTCCCGGCCGGGCCCGTCTGCGATGGGCCACCCGCCGCCGCCCGGGCCGTCAGAGCCGGGCGGCCAGACGCGCCTTCGCCTCGGGCCATTCGTCAGCCAGCAGGGAGAAGTACACGGAGTCGCGCCACGTGCCGTCCGGACGCCGGCGGTGGCGGCGCAGGACGCCCTCGCGCCGGGCGCCGAGGCGGGCGATGGCGGCCTGGGAACGGGTGTTGAGGTGATCGGTCTTCAACTGGACGCGGCCCATGCCGAGATCCTCGAAGGCGTGGGTGAGCAGGAGCAGCTTCGCCTCGCTGTTGACCGCGCTGCGCCAGTACGCGCGCCCGTACCAGGTCCAGCCGATCTCGAGCCGCTCGTTGGCCGGGCTGATGTCCAGGTACGTGGTCCAGCCGATGGCCCGGCCGCTCTCGAGGTGGATCACGGCGAAGGGGAGGTAGTCCCCGGCCAGCACCTCGTCGAGCGTGGCGCCCAGCTCCGCCTCGGTCCTCGGAGCCGGGCCGCCCTGCCACCTCCACACCTCCTCGTCGCCGCCTCCGGCCAGGTAGAGGTCGGGGAGGTGGCTCCTGCTGAGGGGTTCCAGGCGGACGTGGCGGCCGGTGAGGGTGATGGGCGACGGCGACTTGGCCGAGGGCGCAGGCATGACGGACATGACGCAGACGATATCCGGCCATTGCACTAGACGCAATCCCTCTTTGCCCTAGGGCAATTCCAGGGTGCGGGCCAGCAGGACCGCCACGTCGTCCTGCGGGGCGGCCGGGAGGAGCCGGGCCAGGATGTCGTCGCACAGGGCCTCCAGCGGCTCCCCCGCGCCGTTCAGGGCGGCCGCCAGGCCCGCCATGCCCTCGTCCAGGTCCCGGTCCCGCGACTCGATCAGCCCGTCCGTGTAGAGCACCAGCAGGCTCCCCGGGGGCAGCAGCACCTCCTCGGTGCGGAACTCCCGGCCGCCCGTGCCGAGCGGGGCTCCGGGCGAACCGTCGAGGAAGCGCACGGCTCCGGCCGCCGTGACCACGGCCGGCGGCGGATGGCCCGCGCGGGCGATGACGCACACGCCCGTCCCCGGGTCGTGGACGGCGTAGACGCAGGTGGCCATCTCGTCCTCGCCCAGGTCGGCCACCACCGCGTCGAGCGAGCGGAGCATCTGCTCCGGTTCCACGGCGTGGCGCGCCAGCGTCCTGACCGCGGTGCGCAGCTGGCCCATGACCGCGGCCGCGTGGACGCCGTGGCCCATCACGTCGCCGATCACCAGCCCGGTCCGGCCGTCCGCGAGCTCGATCACGTCGAACCAGTCGCCGCCCACGTCCTGGTCGCTGGCGGGCAGGTAGCGGCCGGTCAGTTCGAGGCCGGCGACCTCGGGCAGCGCGTTGTTGGTGAGGCTGCGCTGCAGCATCAGGGCGGCCGCCCGCTGGGTGGTGTACATCCGGGCGTTGTCGATGTTCAGGGCCGCCCGCGCGACCACCTCGTCGATGAGCACGCAGTCCTCGTGGTCGAAGACCTCCCGTCCGCGCACCCGGGTCACCACCACCACGCCGAGCACCCGGCCGCGGGCCACCAGGGGGACCATCCGGGCGCAGCCGAGGGTGGCCAGGTAGGCCCGCAGCGCGGCCGCGCGCGGATCCCTGATCAGGGCCGGGATGTCGGCCGTGTACAGGTTCATGGCCTGGCCCTCGGTGATGACCTGCTCGTAGGCGGTGCCCACCGGGATCTGGAAGGTCTGGCCGGCGACCAGCTTGGCGGTGGGCGCCGCCGAGTCCGGGAAGGCGGCGGCCAGCCGCCGGAGCACGCCCCTGGTCGAGGCGGCGGCCTCGTCGGGCTCCAGCACCGCTTCCAGGAGCTGTACGTCGGCCGAGTCCGTGAGCTGCGGTACCAGCACCTCCACGATCTCCTGGGCCGTCTGGCTCAGGTCCAGCGTGGTGCCGATGCGGGTGCCGGCCTCGGCGAGCAGGGCGAACCGGCTCCGGGCCCGCTCGGCCTCGGCCTGGGCGCGCTGCCCCTCGGTGATGTCGATGAGGGAGGCGATCACGCCGAGCGGCCGCCCGGAGCCGTCCCGCAGCGGGGCGTACGAACAGGACCAGGTGTGGTCGTGGTCGGGGTCGGCCGAGGTGCGGCCGGTGCGGCGCACGTCCACGACGGCGGTACCGCGCGTCAGCACCTGCCGCATGAGGCGCTCGAGGACGGCGGCGTTGACCCCGGGCACGACCTCGCTGAGCCGTTTGCCGACGTGCTCGGCGGCCGACATGCCGTTCATCCGGGCGAGGGCGTCGTTGACGCGCACGAAGCGCAGGTCGGTGCCGAGGGTGCCGAGGCCGATGGGCGACTGGGTGAACAGGCTCTGGAGGGCGGCGAGCGAGTCGCGCATCCGCAGGACCTGGGAGGTCTCCACGGCGATGAGCATGGCCCCCGTGCGCCCCTGCGGATCGGGGGCGGGCACGATCCACATCTCCATCGGGACCCGGTGGCCGTCGCGGTGGCGCACGGGCAGGGTGCCGACGACGGTCTCCCCGGCCTGGACCCGGCGGGTCAGCTGGGCGGCGAGCTCGTGGTTGGCGTCGGGGACGAGCACGGAGGAGCCGAACCGGCCCAGGATGTCCTCGGGCCGGTGGCCGAGCAGGTCCTGGGCGGCCAGGGACCACTCGACGACGCGCCCGTCGGCGTCCTCCCGCCACAGGGCGATCGGCAGCAGCTCGCTCAGCACGCCGGCGTACCCGACAGCAGCCACCGGCTGGTCCGGTACCCCGCTCGTCTCCTGGTACGTGTCCACTGTGCCGACCTCACCCCGGGGGGCCCGATTCCTACCGAATCACACTAACCGAGGGTGCGGGGAGCGGCGCTGTGTCGGGCCCGGGACGGCCCTGGCCCACGGGGCCGCCCGGGCGCCGGCCCGCGCCCCGCCCCGCGGCGCTAAGCGCCCACCGCCGCCTCGAACGCCTCGAACGCCCGCTCGTCGAACAGCACGAAACGCACCTCCTCCACCGCGGTCGGAGTCGCCCGTACGGTCTCCACCGCGATCCGTGCCCCGTCGTCCATGGGCCACCCGTAGATGCCCGTGGAGATCGCAGGGAAGGCGAGGCTGCGGGCCCCCAGCTCGTCCGCGACGCGCAGCGACTCCCGGTAGCAGGAGGCCAGCAGCTCCGAGCGGTCCTCGTCCCGCGACCAGACCGGCCCGACGGTATGGATCACGTGCGCGGCGGGGAGCCTGCCGGCCGTGGTGGCGACCGCCCGGCCCGTCGCCAGGCCCTTGCCGTAGTGGGAGCGGCGCAGGTCCTCGCAGGCGGCGAGGATCTCCGGGCCGCCGCGCCGGTGGATGGCCCCGTCGACCCCGCCGCCGCCGAGCAGCGAGGAGTTCGCCGCGTTGACCACGGCGTCCGTCGTCTCCGCGGTGATGTCGCCGCGGACGAGCGTGATGCGGGGCATCAGGATCCCTCTCGAAGGTGGCGCCAGACGGCCTTGGCCGCGTTGTGGCCCGACATGCCGTGCACTCCGGGGCCCGGCGGGGTCGCCGAGGAGCAGAGGAAGACGGCCGGATGGCTGGTCGAGTACGGGGACAGCGAGAGCCTGGGCCGCAGCAGGAGCTGGAGCCCGGTGGCGGCGCCGCAGGCGATGTCCCCGCCGACGTAGTTGGGGTTGCGGGCGGCGAGCTGCGGCGGGCCGGCCGTGGCGCGGGCGAGCACCAGGTCGCGGAACCCGGGGGCGAAGCGCTCGAGCTGGCGTTCGACGGCGTCGGTGAGGTCACCGCCCCAGCCCGCCGGGACGTGCCCGTAGACCCAGAAGGTGTGCTTCCCCTCGGGCGCCCGGCCGGCGTCGACGAGGCTGGGCTGCGCGGCGATGAGGAAGGGCGTGCGCGGCGCCCGCCCGCTGGAGGCCAGCTGCAGGGCGGCGTCGATGTCACGGGTGCGCGGGCCGATCTGTACGGTGCCGGCCCGGCGCGCCTCTTCGGCGGTCCAGGGGACGGGCCCGTCCAGGGCGTAGTCCAGCTTGAACACGGACGCGCCGTACCGGTAGCCGTCGTACACCCGTCCCAGGCGCGCGATGCGGGCCAGCGCGGTCGGCGAGGTGTCGAAGACGTACGCCCGGGCCGGCGGGAGGTCGTCGAGGCGCTTGACCTCGAAGCCGGTGTGGACGGCGCCGCCGAGATCGCGCAGGTACCCGGCGAGGGCGTCCGAGATGGCCTGCGAGCCGCCGCGCGGCATGGGCCAGCCGCCCGCGTGCGCGGCGAGGGCGAACACCAGGCCGACGGCGCTGGTGCCGATCCCGCCGAGCGGGGCGATGACGTGCGCGACGAGCCCGGCGAACAGGGCGCGGGCCCGGTCGTCGCGGAAACGGCTCAGCAGCCAGGTGGAGGGCGGCAGGCCGACGAGCCCGAAGCGGGCGAGGGTGACGGGGTCGCGGGGCAGGGCGGTGCCCGGCAGGGACATGAAGTCCCGGGCCAGGGTGTCCCATCGGCCCAGGAACGGCTTCACCAGCCGCCGGTACGTGCCCGCGTCGCGCGCCCCGAAGGACGCGGCCGTCTCCGCGACGGAGCGGGAGAGCACGGCCGCGGTGCCGTCGTCGAAGGGGTGCGCCATGGGCAGGGGGGCGTGCAGCCATTCCAGCCCGTACCGCTTCAGGGGCAGGGTGGCGAAGACGGGTGAGCCGGCCCCGAGCGGGTGCACCGCCGAGCAGGGGTCGTGCCGGAAGCCGGGGAGGGTGAGCTCCTCGGTCCGGGCTCCGCCGCCGACGGTGTCAGCGGCCTCGAAGACGGCCACCGAGAAGCCGCGGCGGGCCAGTTCGACGGCGGCCGTCAGCCCGTTGGGCCCCGCCCCCACCACGACCGCATCGAGAATCGACGGCACTTGCGACTCCTTCGTCCGGCGGCGCCACCGCCCCCAGGGTATTGCGCCTGTCTATACGCGAATTCCGTGGGGTGTGCGAGGTCTGCGAACTCCACGGGTTCCAAGTGCTGGGTCGATCAGGCCGGTTCCCCGCTTCGCACACCCTCCTGCGGTCATGGCCTCACTCTCCTCTGAGCAGCTCGCGGATGCGTACCGCCGTGGCTTCGTCCCGGCCCACCGCGAAGGGCAGCGCGTTGTCCCGGTCCACCCGGAAGGGGACCCGGTCGACGGTGCTCTGCGCGCCGCCCGCCTCCGCGACCAGGAGCAGCCCGGCCGCGTGGTCCCAGGCCGACGGCCAGCTGAAGGCCAGGCCGTCCATCTCGCCCCGGGCCACCCGCAGGTACTCCAGTCCGGCCGAACCGCACGGGCGGGCGGCCACTCCCGGCACGTCCAGGCGCGCCAGCGACCGCCGCTCGTCCTCGGAGGTGTAGAGCGGGTGGGCGGTGGCCACGCGCAGTTCGGCGCCCCGCTCCGGCGAACCGCTGTGGATGCGCACGCCGTTGACGTACGCTCCCCGCCCGCGCACGGCGGTGGCCATCTCCTCGAGCGCCGGGGCGAAGGTCCAGGACGCGAGTATCTCCCCGCGGTGCGCGAGCGCGACGAGGGTGCAGAACGCCGGGTCGCCGTGCACGAACTGCCGGGTGCCGTCGACCGGGTCCACGATCCACACCGGGGCGTCCGCGCGCAGCGCCTCGTACACCGTCGGGTCGATGTGCACCGCTTCCTCGCCGACCACCGCGGAGCCGGGCAGCAGCCGCGTCAGCTCGGCCGTGAGGTACTCCTCGGCCTTGCGGTCGGCGTCGGTCACCAGGTCGTGCGGGCCGCTCTTCTGGTCCACCTCGTGGTCGGCGAGCTGGCGGAACCTCGGCATGATCTCGATCGCCGCCGCCTTGCGGACGGCCTCGTCGACGGCTGACAGGTCTCGGGCGAGGAATTCTTCGATCATGTCTCCAGCAAAGCACGGCCGGCTGACAATCCCCACCGGCAGAGCCGTCGGGCCGCCGGACCCCGGGTGGACCGCGGGTGAACGCGCCGCCCGGCGCGACCCGCGGGACCGGCCGGTCCGGCGCCCCCCGAAGGCCCGGCGCCGCGCGGCGGGCCTGTTCGCCACCGCGGCCGCGTTCCTTCTCGCCGCTCCGGCCGTGCCCGTGGGCGCCGCGTCCGTACCGCCTTCGCTGCCCGCGCCGAACGCCGCCGGGCTGACCTTGCGGAGCCGGTCGGTCGCCGCGGGCCGGAGCGAGCGCACGGGCGACGCCAGCCGCCGGCCACCCGGCCCTGCCGGGCCGGACGGCCGGACGCGCCGTCCTCGGGCTACCGGGCGTCCTGAAGGTGGTCGGGGCCCGCCTGGTCCTGCGGGGCCAGGTGCTCGGACCGGCCGTCGACGAGGCCCTGCGGCGCGACGCTGCTGTGGTTGTCCGCGAGGGCCGGGGCCGCGCCCAGGGCGGTCAGGGCGAAGGCGGCGGTGGCGGCTACGGCTGCGGCTCTGATGTTCACGGTGGTCCCCCCGGGTCCGGCCGGCCCTCGGGCGGACCGGCTCCGGAACCAGGCTGTCAGGACCGGGCGCCGTCCTGCAACAGCGTCGGGAGGATCTCCTCCCGCGGACCGCACCGGTCCGCCGCTCCCGTCAGGGATCGATCCCCCTGAGGACGGCCCGGCCCGCCGCGCGGTGCCCGGCGGCCGCGGCCGGGTCGGTCGCGTCGAGCACGGTCGCGATCCCCTCGTGGGCCAGCGCCTCCTCGTGCCGGTTCCCCAGCCTCGGGGCCAGCTCCAGGGCATCCCGGTGGAGCCGCAGGGCCTCCTCGGGCAGGCCCGCCAGGCGGCAGGTCTCGGCGTACCCGTTGAGGAAACGGATCTTCCAGTGCTCCTCGAACAGCTCGTCCAGCAGCGCGAACGCCTCCCGGTGGCAGGCCAGCGCCTCCTCGAAACGGCCCATCCGGCGCAGCGCGACACCCTGACAGTTGAGGCACCACGCCTCGTTGTTCATGTGCCCGTCCTCGCGGGCCAGTTCCAGCGCCCGGCGCAGGTGGTCCAGCGCCTCCTCGGGAGCCTCGGCGGCGAGGGCCACGCCGAGGGTGATCCGGGCCGTCAGCGTGGGCGGCCACGCGGGATCCGCGTGCGGGACGGCCAGCACCTCCCGGGCCCGCCGCGCCGCCCGGTCGCCCTCTCCGAGCTGCAGCAGCGCCCAGGCCTCCGACGCGGCGGCGTGCGCCGCGCCCGTCGGACAGCCGATCCGCTCGTAGGACTCCCGGGCCCACCCGAAGAGTTCGAGCGCCCCCTCGACGCTCCCCTCCTCCCACGTCACATAGCCTCGCCGCATGGCGAGTTCGGCCTCGGACAGCGAACCGCCCGTCTCCGGCATCCCGCGTCGGGCCGCTTCGTACGCCGCGCCCGCCTCCGCCATCCGGCCCGCGTTGTAGCGCGCGAATCCCAGATCGCTGTGCGCCTCGGCCAGTTGCAGCGGATCACCGATGCGCTCCGCGGCCGTCAGTGACCGCTCGAAGAGGAAGTTGAGGTGCGTGGTACCGCACCGCCGCGCGAAGTACGCCCGGAGGAAGCGCGGCAGCTCGCACACGTGCGCGTCCGCCCCGACGGCGACCGCCGTCTCGAAGGCCGCGATCATCGCCTCGTACTCGTCGGTGAGCCAGGCCAGGGCCGCGTGCTTGTCCGCGAACCGCGGCAGCTCGGCCGGCGGCCGGCCCGCGGTGACCGCCCGGCCGGGCGAGAGGACCGGCATCGCGGCGTCGGCGGCGGCCGCCGCGTGCACGTAGAAGTCGAGGAAACGCCCCAGCGCCCGGCCCCGCTCGGCCTGCGAGTCCTGCTGCTCGCAGGCCCGCCGCGCGTGCTGGTGCACCAGGTCGTGCAGCCGGTAGCGGCCCGCCGTCGGCTGCTGGACCAGGTGCGCGTCGAGCAGGTCCTCGAGCATCGCCCGGGCACTGCGGAGCGGCACGTCCGCCAGGGCGGCGGCCGCGTACGCGTCGAAGGAGGTACCGGGCAGCAGGCCCAGCATCCGGAACAGCCGGGCCTGGGCCCGGTCCAGTTGCTTCACGGACATGGCGAACGCGGTGTCGAACTCGCTCGCGCCCTCCGCCAGCCGCTCGACGAGGATGCCCGCGGTCCAGCCCGGCCGGTGCCTCAGCCGTGCCGCGGCGAGCCTGAGCGCCAGCGGCAGGTGCCCGCACAGCCGCAGCACCTCGGCGGCGGACTCCGGATCGCGGCCCAGCCTGCTCCCGGGGCCGGCCGGATCGCCGCTCGCGCGGGACAGCAGCTCCGCGCTCTCCTCGGGGCTCAGGACGTCCAGCGACACCGGGGGCACGTCGTCGAGGCCCAGCAGCCGGTTGCGGCTCGTGATCAGCACCACGGAGGGCCCGGCGCCGGGCAGCAGCGGGCGGACCTGGTCGGCGTCGGCGGCGTTGTCGAACACCACGACGGCCCGCCGCCCGGCCAGCTCCGCCCGCCAGCAGGCGGCCAGCTGCTCGATGCCCTCCTGCGGGACCTTCTCCGACGGTACGTCCAGCGCGCCGAGCAGCATCCGCAGGGCGGAACCGGGGTCGAGCGGCTCCCGTCCCTCGGTGAACCCGTGCAGGTCCACGTAGAGCTGCGCGTCCGGGTAGTCGGCGGCGAGCCGGTGCGCGGCGTGCACGGCCAGGCAGGTCTTGCCGACGCCCGCCATCCCGTCGACGGCGACCATCTGATGACTCTGCAACGCGGCTGTCAGCGCATCCAGCTGCTCGGTCCTGCCCGTGAAATCGGCGACGTCGCGCGGCAGTTCGTTACGAGGTCTCGGCTGGACCTGCCGACTGGCCTTCGGGGGCGCCGGCAACGGGTTCGCGGACCGCTCCCACAGGGGCCGCAGGGGCCGGGGGTCGCGCTTCACGATCCGGCACAGGGCGATCACCGCGGGCCAGGGCGGCACGGTCTGCCCGCCGAGGTAGCGCGAGAGCGACGAGGAACTGAGCCCGGTGTCCCTGGCGAGGGCCCGTACGCCGAGGCCGGACAGCTCCCGCAGCGACCTGAGCCGGGCCGCCAACTCCGCTTGTGGGTCATCGCTCGCCGTCCGCTGTTCCACGTCCACCGCTTCCCCCGTACCCCTGTCCCGCTGTGCCAGAAGTATTCGGGCCCGTGTCTGCGCTGGTCAAGGACGGTGCGCCTGTCCCGGGCCGTCCCACGGCCGTCGTCACGTCGCGCCGCGGCGGCTGTCATGGAGTCACACCCCGGGGAGAACGGGGCACGGTGGACCGACAAGAGGAGCAGACCGCGATGCAGGCTCGTATGCAGAATCCCGCCGTCGTACTGTCCGACGCGATGCGCCCCGTCCAGGAGATCTTCAAGGCGGTCCACTCCGGTGGTGTGGACGGCCAGGTCCTCGAGCTGGTGCACCTGCGGGTCAGCCAGATCAACGGGTGCAGCGCCTGCGTCGACGGCGGCACCCGGACGGCCCGCAAGGCCGGCGTGAGCGACGAGCGCCTGGCCACGGTCGTCGCCTGGCGCGAGGCCCCGTACTTCACCGACGAGGAGCGCGCCGCCCTCGACCTGGCCGAGGCCGCGACGCGCATGGCCGATCGCCCCGACCCGGTGAGCGACGAGGTCTGGGACACGGCCGCGACGTACTTCGACGAGAAGCAGCTCGCCGCGATCGTCCTGATGGTCGGCGTCACGAACATGTTCAACCGCCTCAACGCCACGACCCGTCAGATCGCGGGGGCCTGGGGCTGAGTCCCCACACCCCGCACACGGCGACCCGTACACGACCGACCGATCCGAATCCCGGGAGGGAACCCGCCATGACCGCCCCGCAGAAGAGCACCGCCGAGACGACCACCACGACGACCCGGACGTACGAGGGGTTCACGGACGACGAGCGGGAGGCGATGAAGGAGCGCGCCAAGGAGCTGAAGCTGTCCGCCCGCACCGGCTCGCGCGCCGCCAAGGCGGCTCAGGAGGAGGCGGCGGTCCTGGCGAAGATCGCCGAGATGCAGGACTCCGACCGTGCCATGGCCGAACGCGTCCACGCGATCGTCAGGGCGAGCGCCCCCGCCCTCGCGCCGAAGCTCTGGTACGGCATGCCCTCGTACGCCAGGGACGGCAAGGTCGTCTGCTTCTTCCAGAGCGCCGAGAAGTTCAAGGCCCGCTACGCGACCCTCGGCTTCAGCGACCAGGCGCACCTCGACGAGGGCGCGATGTGGGCCACGTCCTTCGCCCTGAGGGAACTGACCCCGGCCGACGAGACCCGTATCGCAGCCCTGATCGGGACGGCGGCGCGCTGAGCTCCGGCCGGTGGCCCACCCGCGGGGCCGGGGGGCGGGGCGCCCCATCGGATCGGCGCGGTCGGTTGACCGCGCCGATCCGGGGTACGAGCGAGGCCTCGGACGTCGACCCCCAGGGAGGGCACCATGGCAGGATTGCTCGCCAGGCTCAAGGAGTTCAGTCGCAGCCCGCAGGGGCGGCGGACCATCGAGTCGGCCCGCCGGGCGGCCGCCGATCCGCGGAGGCGCGCTCAGGCCCGCGGCCTCCTCGCCCGGCTGCGCGGACGGCACTGAGACCACCTCGGCTGAACCGGCCCGGCCGGTTCAGCCGTTCAGCCGTTCAGCCGTTCAGCCGTTCAGCGCTGGGATGATCTGCCGGCCGTAGGTGTCGATCACAGCCTCCCGCGCGTCGTGCATCGCGTAGAGCGCGAACTGGTCCACGCCCAGGTCGCGCAGGGCGCGGAGCTTCTCGATGTGCGCCTCGGCCGGGCCCAGCAGGCAGAAGCGGTCGACGATCTCGTCCGGGACGAAGTCGGTGGACGGGTTTCCGGCTCGGCCGTGGTGGCTGTAGTCGTAGCCCTGGCGGGACTTGACGTACTCGGTGAGCTCGTCCGGGACCATCGAGGAGTGCTCGCCGTAGCGGGAGACCAGGTCGGCGACATGGTTGCCGACCATGCCGCCGAACCAGCGGCACTGGTCCCGGGCGTGCGCGAGGTCGTCGCCGACGTACGCGGGCGCCGCCACGCAGATGGTGATCGAGCCAGGGTCTCGGCCTGCCTCCGCGGCGGCCTCGCGGACCGCCTTGATCATCCACTCGGTGAGGTAGGGGTCCGCGAGTTGCAGGATGAACCCGTCGGCCTTCTGCCCGGCGAGCGCGAGGGCCCTGGGCCCGTACGCGGCCATCCAGACCGGGAGCTTCCCGTCCGTGATCCAGGGGATCCGGATCGGATTGCCGTCCACCCGGGCCTCGCGGCCCTCCGCCAGGTCGCGGATGACGCCCATGGCCTCGCCGAGGCGGGCCAGGGTGTTCGGTGCGCGGCCGGCGACGCGCATCGCGGAGTCGCCGCGGCCGATCCCGCAGACCGTGCGGTTGCCGTACATGTCGTTGAGGGTGGCGAAGGTGGAGGCGGTCACCTCCCAGGTGCGCGTCCCCGGATTGGTGACCATCGGACCCACGTGCATGCGCTGGGTGTTGGCCAGGATCTGGCTGTAGATGACGAAGGGTTCCTGCCAGAGGACTGCCGAGTCGAAGGTCCAGCCGTAGCGGAAGCCGTTGCGTTCGGCGCGCTTCATGAGGCTGACGACCTGGGAGGCGGGCGGGTCGGTCTGGAGGACGAGGCCGAAGTCCATGTACTGGCTGCTCCTTGCTGCGTGCCGCGCAGTGCGGTGCGTGCGGTGCGGTGTACTTACAGGTACTGGCAGTTGGAGCGCGGGATGAAGGCTCCGTGGCCGGCCCGGCCGGTGTACTCGCGCCGGTCGATGACGAGTTCGCCGCGCGAGAGGACCGTGTCGACGCGTCCGGTGATCCGCTTGCCCTCGTACGCCGAGTAGTCCACGTTCATGTGGTGCGTCTCGGCGGAGATGACCTGCTCGGCGTGCGGATCGTAGAGGACGATGTCGGCGTCGGATCCCGGCGCGATGGTGCCCTTCTGCGGGTAGAGGCCGAACATCCGGGCCGGGCCGGCGCACGCGATCTCGATCCAGCGGCGGCGGCTGATGTGCCCGTCCAGGACGGCCTGGTGGAGGAGGTCCATGCGGTTCTCGACCCCCGGCAGGCCGTTCGGGATCTTCGAGAAGTCGCCCCGGCCCAGCTCCTTCTGGCCGCGGAAGCAGAAGGGGCAGTGGTCGGTGGAGACCACCTGGAGGTCGTTCGTGCGCAGGCCGCGCCAGAGGGCCGCCTGGTGCTCGCGGGGGCGCAGGGGGGTGGAGCAGACGTACTTGGCGCCCTGGAAATCGGGCTCTTCGAGGTTGTCGGTGGACAGGAAGAGGTACTGGGGACAGGTCTCGCCGAAGACCGGCAGTCCCTTGTCGCGCGCGGCCGCCAGCTCGGCCACCGCCTCCTGCGCCGAGACGTGGACCACGTAGAGGGGGGAGCCGGCCACGCGTGCCAGCTGGATGGCACGGTGCGTGGCCTCCGCCTCCAGCAGCACCTTGCGGACCTCGCCGTGGTGGCGCGGGTCCGTCTCCCCGCGTGCCAGGGCCTGTTCGACGAGGACGTCGATCGCGATGCCGTTCTCGGCGTGCATCATGATCAACCCGCCGTTGCCGGAGGCCCGTTGCATGGCGCGCAGGATCTGCCCGTCGTCGCTGTAGAAGACGCCCGGGTAGGCCATGAACAGCTTGAAGGAGGTGACCCCCTCCCCCACCAGGTGGTCCATCTCCTTCAGGGTCCGCTCGTTGACGTCCGAGAGGATCATGTGGAAGGCGTAGTCGACGGCGCACTGGCCGTCGGCCTTGGCGTACCAGGTGTCGAGGCCCTCGCGCAGGGAGTGGCCCGGCGTCTGGACGGCGAAGTCCACGATGGTGGTGGTGCCGCCCCAGGCGGCGGCGCGTGTGCCGGTCTCGAAGGTGTCGGAGGCCGCGGTGCCGCCGAAGGGCAGCTCCATGTGGGTGTGGGCGTCGACGCCGCCGGGGATGACGTACTTCCCGCTCGCGTCGATCGTCCGGTCGGCCGTCCAGGCCTCGGCCGCCGCCGAGCCGTGTGCGGCGAGGGCGGCGACCCGGCCGTCCTCGATGAGGACGTCGGCGTGGAGTTCGTCGGCGGCCGTGATGACGAGACCGCCGGTGATCAGGGTGCGGATGCTCATGTACGTCTCCCTCGTGGCTAGTTGAGGCTGCGCAGGGCCTCGGCGAGGATGTCGGCGCCCTCTTCCGCCTCGGCGACGGTGAGGGAGAGCGGTGGCGCGATGCGCAGGACGCTCGTGTTGTACCCGCCGCCCTTGCCGAGCAGCAGGCCTCCGGCGCGGGCGGCCTCCAGTACGGCGGCAGCCGCGTCCGGGTCGGCCTGGTCGGTACCGGGCCTGGTGAGCTCCAGCCCGGCCATCAGGCCCCTGCCGCGTACCTCCCGGACGGCGGGCACGGTCGCTGCGATCGCGCGCAGCCGCTCCAGCAGCAGGCCGCCCACGCGGCGGGCGTTGCCCTGGAGGTCGTGCTCGAGCAGGTACGCGAGGTTCGCGACGCCGGCCGCCATGGTGACGGGCGAGCCGCCGAAGGTGGAGATGGAGTTGGAGTCGAGGCAGTTCATCACCTCGGCGCGGGCCACGACCCCGCCGATGGACATGCCGTTGCCGATGCCCTTGGCGAAGGTCAGGATGTCCGGCGGGCCGTTCTGGGCGTGGGCCTGCCAGCCCCAGAAGTGCTCGCCCGTGCGACCCCAGCCGGTCTGCACCTCGTCGCTGATCCACAGGATGCCGTGGCGGTCGAGGACCTCGCGGAAGGCCCCGTAGAGCCCGTCGGGCGGGGAGGTGAAGCCGCCGACGCCCTGGATCGGCTCGGCGATGAGCGCGGCGAGGCCGCCGCGGGCCTGGCCGAGGACGTCTTCGAGGTCGGCGACGCAGGCCGCGGTGAAATCGGCGTCGTTCAGGTGCGCGAAGGGGCCGCGGGAGCGGACGCCGCCGTGCACGTAGTACGTCTGGAGCGGCGAGAGGCTGGTCGGGGACCAGCCGCGGTTGCCGGTGATCGATACGGTGGAGAAGGACCGGCCGTGGTAGCTGTTGCGCATCGCCAGGATCTGGTTGGAGCGGCGGTACGTCGTGGCGAGCAGCAGGGCGGTGTCGTTGGCCTCGGTGCCGGAGGTGGTGAAGAAGACCCGGGCGTCCGGGATCGAGGACAACGCGGCGACGCGCTCGGCCAGTTCGATCATCGGCCGGTTCAGGTACAGGGTCGACGAGTGGATGATCCGGCCGGCCTGTTCGGAGACGGCCTTGGTGACCTCGGGCAGGGCGTGGGCGGTCATCGTGGTGAGGATGCCGCCGAAGAAGTCCAGGTAGCGGTTGCCGTCGGCGTCCCAGACGTGGCGGCCTTCGCCGTGGGTGAGCTCGATGGGGCGGTCGTAGTAGAGCGCGAGCCAGTCGGGCAGTACGGTGCGGTGCCGGCTGTGCAGGGGGATCGGGTTGGTCACGGGTGAACGAGCCCTCCGTAGGCGTCGGGGCGACGGTCGCGGTAGAAGGCCCACTGGTCGCGGACCTCCTTGATCAGGTCGAAGTCGAGGTCGCGGACGAGGAGTTCCTCTTCCTTGTCGCTGGCGACCTCCCCGACGAACTGGCCGCGCGGGTCGACGAAGTAGCTGGTGCCGTAGAAGTCGTTGTCGCCGTACTCCTCTTGGCCGACGCGGTTGATCGCGGCGATGAAGTACTCGTTGGCGACGGCGGAGGCGGGCTGCTCCAGCTGCCACAGGTACGCGGACAGGCCTCGGGAGGTGGCGGACGGGTTGTAGACCAACTGAGCGCCCGCGAGGCCGAGTTGGCGCCACCCCTCGGGGAAGTGGCGGTCGTAGCAGATGTTGACGCCGACCCGTCCGACGGCGGTGTCGAAGACGGGCCAGCCGAGGTTGCCCGGGCGGAAGTAGTACTTCTCCCAGAATCCCTTGACCTGGGGGATGTGGTGCTTGCGGTACTTGCCGAGGTAGCTGCCGTCGGCGTCGATGACGGCGGCGGTGTTGTAGTAGAAGCCCTCGGACTCCAGCTCGAAGACCGGTACGACGATCACCATGCCGGTCTCGCGGGCCAGCGCCGTCATCCGCTGGACGGTAGGACCGTCGGGGACGGCCTCGGCCCATCGGTAGTGCTCGGGCTCCTGGACCTGACAGAAGTACGGGGCGTTGAAGACTTCCTGGAAGCCGATGATCTTCGCGCCCTGAGCAGCGGCCCGGCGGGCGTGCTCCTCGTGTTTCGCGATCATCGACTCGGTGTCCCCGGTCCAGGTGGCCTGGACCAGTGCGGCGCGGACGACTTGGGCCATGAGCTGCTCCTCGCGACGGGTACGCCGGCTTCCACGCACGTAGAGGGGTGCACGGCCGCGCGTAGGGAGTTGAAGGTAGGCCTCGCTACAGCGCGGGGCAAGACCGCCGTGCGCGGTTGGAGTAGTCGATCAAGATTCGCCCGGGATGGCGGCCGATACGCCGGTGATGCGGTGCGGATACGCCGGCACGTGATCATTTGCGGTCAGGGGCGGGCGGCTTCGCGACGCGCGCTCCGCAGTCGGCCGGCCCGAGCGCGGCGGCGGCCGCCGCGAACCCGGCGGTCGGCAGCGAGGCCGTCTCCCGGAGCGGGGTGGCCCGGTCGGCCCCGGCCCGGTCGGCCCCGGCCCACCCCGACTCCCACCCGGGCAGGGGACCTCACCCGTGGTACGGGCGGGCTACGGGCGTCTCAGGGCTGGACGGCAGACGGGGCGAACGCGACCTCGATCGCGGTGTGCGGCCGCTTGCCCCGGCGGAACACGGCGGCCGGTACGTCGACCATCCAGAACTGCCACGTGTACTTGCGCGACATGAGCCCGCGTACCCGCCTCAGCCCCGCCTCGTCCAGCAGCCGCGCCTCGCCCTCCCTCGGCTCGGCACCCTCGGCCACCCGGCCGCGCACGTCACACGCGACCACCGTCACCCGCCCGTCGTTGCGGATGCGCTTGACCTTCCACGAGTCGCTGCGCGTCCACACGTACAGCTCACCGCCGTCCGCCACCGCCCACACCGGCGTAGCCACCGGTGTCCCGTCCTTGCGGAAGGTGGTGAGACTGACGTACCGCGCCTTGCCCAGCTCCTCGAGCGTCATGCGCCAACCCTATGCGGAACGAACCGTCCGCTCCCCGCCGGCCGCGATCATCAGCCGTGCGTGCCGGAGCCGGGTGCGGCCGGCGACGACGCCCGGGGGGCGGAGGACCAGTCCTCCTCGGACTCGGCGCGGGCCCGGCCTTCGGGGGCGGCGCATGCCGCGAGCAGCAGGCCGCCCGCGAGGAGGGCGCCGACGACGCCGAGACCGAGTCGCTCGGATGCGGATGCGTTGATGTCTGGCACGGGTTCACGCTTGCCCCGCGCGCTGCCCTCCCCACCGCCGATTGAGCCGTTCGGACGCCGCGCCCGCCCGAACGGCGAGGCTGCGGAGGCCGATCGGCCGAGGCGGCCGTGTCAGACCGGCACGAAGGCGCAGCGCCGCAGCACTTCGTCCAGCGAGAGCCCCAGCGCCCCGGCGAGGGCCGCCACCGTGAAGAAGGCGGGCGTCGGAGCCCGCCCGGTCTCGATCTTTCGGAGCGTCTCCGCGGAGAGCCCGGCGCTGGCCGCGACCTCGACCATGCTGCGGCCGCCGCGGGCCGCGCGCAACAGCGCGCCCAGGCGCTCGCCGCGCTCGCGTTCTTCGGGGGTGAGGGGGGTTCGGACCATGGCTCCATCCTACCTCGGAGACCAATAACTATCCCGTTACAGTTATACCGGTATAGTTATTGGCATGGTGGAACTGAAGACAGACCGATCGATCGACGAGATGCGCGCCGCCGGCCGCGTCGTCGCGCACGCCCTCGCGGCCGCCCGGGACCGGGCGGACGTCGGCGTATCCCTACTGGAGCTCGACCGGGTGGCCCGCGAGGTGCTGAGGGAGGCGGGCGCCAGCTCGCCCTTCCTCGGATACCGGCCGCGGTTCGCGCCCGTGCCCTTCCCCGCGGTCCTCTGCGTCTCCGTCAACGACGCCATCGTCCACGGCATCCCCGACGGTTACCTGCTGCGCGACGGCGACCTGGTCAGCGTCGACTGCGGGGCGAAGCTGGGCGGCTGGGTCGGCGACGCGGCCGTCAGCTTCACCGTCGGCCGGGCCCGCCCCGCCGACCTGCGGCTCATCGAGACCGCCGAGGCCGCCCTCGCGGCGGGGATCGCCGCCGCACGCCCCGGCAACCGCGTCGGGGACATCGCGCACGCCATCGGCACGCTCTGCCGCGCCGCCGGCTACGGCATCCCCGACGGATTCGGCGGCCACGGCGTCGGGCGCTCCATGCACGAGGAGCCGGGCGTGCCCAACGAGGGCCCCGCCGGGCGGGGTACGAAGCTGCGCGCCGGCATGGTGATCGCCATCGAGCCGATGCTGATCGCGGGCGGCACGGACGACTACGCCTGCGACGCGGACGGCTGGACCCTGCGGACCGTCGACGGCAGCCGCGCCGCGCACGCGGAGCACACGGTCGCGATCACCGAGGCCGGCCCCCGGATCCTCACCGCTCCGTAGCCGCGGCCGGGCGGGCGGCCAGGCGCGCGGGCGCGCGGGCCGCAATCACCGCACGGGCCGACCGGAGCCACCCGCACGGCCCCCGCCACGGCGCCGACCCCTGCCGCCCTGCGCCCTCGCCCCGGGGCCCGTTACGGCTTCCCGTGCGGGTGCACGACCATCGCCGCCCCGCCTCCGCGGCGGGTCGTCTCGGCGGCCGCCAGCCAGCGCCCGTCGGGCAGCCGCTGGACGCCGGTGGCCGCCCCGATCTCCGGGTTCTGCCGGAAGCCCTGGCCGAGGGCCTCCAACTCGGCGCGGACCGGGCTGTCCCACAGGCCCGGCTCCAGCTCCGTGGTGGTCTGGTTGCGCTGGCTGGCCCGCGGCGCGGCGATGGCGTCGACGAGCGGCAGGCCGCGGTCCAGGTGTCCGGTCAGCGTCTGGAGCACGGTGGTGATGATGGTCGCACCGCCCGGGGAGCCCACGGCCAGCACCGGCCGGCCGTCCTCCAGCACGATGGTCGGGGACATCGAGGAGCGCGGCCGCTTGCCGGGGCCGGGCAGGTTCGGGTCCGGGACGCCGGGGGCGGCCGGGGCGAAGGAGAAGTCGGTCAGCTCGTTGTTGAGCAGGAAGCCCCGGCCCGGGACGGTGATGGCGCTGCCACCGGTCGACTCGATGGTCAGGGTGTAGGAGACCACGTTGCCCCAGCGGTCGGCGACCGTCAGGTGCGTGGTGTTCTCACCCTCGTACGTGGTCGGGGCGGCCTTCCCGCCCGCGCCGCAGGCGACCGGGTGGCGAGGATCGCCCGGAGCGACCGGGCTCGTCAGCGCCTTGCCCGGGTCGATGAGGCAGCCGCGCGTGTCGGCGTACCGCTGCGAGAGCAGCTCCCGCGTCGGCACGTCCTCGGCGGCCGGGTCGCCGACCCAGCGCCCGCGGTCGGCGAAGGAGATCCGGGAGGCCTCGATGAAGCGGTGCAGGTACTGGGCTTCGGAGAGCTTCCCGAGGTCGCTGCGCTCCAGGATGTTCAGCGCCTCGCCGACGGTGGTGCCGCCGGAGGACGACGGGGCCATGCTGTAGACGTCCAGGCCGCGGTAGCCGACCCGGGTCGGTTCCTGCCGTTTGGTCCCGTAGGCCCGCAGGTCGGCGGTGGTCAGGTCGCCGGAGCGCACCACGCGGGTGGCCGCGGGGTCCACCGGGGGCGTACGGACGGCGCGCACGATGTCCTCGGCCAGCGGGCCGCGGTAGAGCGCGCCCGCGCCCTTGCGGCCGAGCTCGGCGTAGGTGTCCGCGAGGTCGGGGTTCTTGAAGGTGGAGCCGACCACGGGGAGGGCGCCGCCGGGCAGGAAGAGCTTCTTGGTGTCCGGGAAGTCCTTGAAGCGGTCCTGGTTCTGCTCCGTCTGCGCCCGGAAGGTGGCGTCGACGCCGAAGCCGTCGCGGGCCAGTTTCTCGGCGGGCGCGAGCAGTTGGGCCAGCGGCCGGGTGCCCCAGGACTCCAGCGCGCTCTGCCAGGTCGCCGGGGTGCCCGGGACTCCGACACCGCGACCGCTGGTCTGGCCCTCGGCGAAGGGGATGGGGACGCCGTTCTCCTGGAACAGCGTCGCCGTGGCGGTCGCCGGGGCGGTCTCGCGGCCGTCGATGGTCCGCACGCGGCCGGACCGGGCGTCGTAGTAGACGAAGTAGCCGCCCCCGCCGATCCCCGCGGAGTACGGCTCGGTGACGCCGAGCGCGGCGGCCGTGGCGACGGCGGCGTCCACGGCGTTGCCACCGGAGCGCAGGACGGCGATGCCGGCCGCGCTGGCGTCGGCGTCGACGCTGGCGACGGCTCCGCCGTAGCCGGTGGCCACCGGCACCTTGGCCGGCGTCCGGGCGGCTGCCTCCTGCGACGGCGGGGCGGCGGCGCCGGTGGAGACGAGCGCCCCGGCGAGTGCGACGAGGACTAACTGACGTGCGGCGGGACGACGCATCCGTACCTCCAGTAGACGGCCTGTCAGACCCCCTGGCCCAGGCCTAGGCTCGGCACTTTAACTTCACCGCACCCCCCGCGTCATGACGGCGCCGCGCGGGTTAACATCCGCGCCATGAACGACGACGTGCGCAACATCGTGCTGGGTGTGGTGGCCACCGCCGTCAGCGGTGGCTTCGGCTGGTTCGCCCGCACCTACCTGTGGCGCCGCGCACTGCGCCGCAAGCAGGCCTTCTTCGGGCTCCCGAACGGCTCCGACTGCCTGTTCGTGGTCAACCGGCAGATGGGCGGCACGGAGGGGTCGGTGCACCGCAACGACGCCTTCGCGCTCCTGGAGATATCCGCGCTGATCAAGGACTGCGGGGCGAACCTGCAGATCGTCTCGCACGACGGGGTCCGTCAGGGCTTCGGTGAGCGGGCCGAGTTCTGCGTCGGGGGGCCCGTCTCGAACGCGCGGACGGCGGCCCACCTCGCGTCCATGCTGCCGGGCGTCGCGGTGGACATCAGCACCGAGCCCGGTCCGGACCGGGGAGCGATCAAGGTCGGCGGGGAGTCGTACCGCTGGCAGCGCGGACAGGTGGAGTACGTGGTGCTCGCCCGGCTGACCACAGGCCGGGGGACCCGGCCGGTGTTCCTGATCTCGGGGCAGACCGCGATCAGCAACCAGGCCGGCGCCCGCTTCCTGGCCCGCCACCACGTGGAGATGGCCCGCCGGTACCGCACGGCGTCCTTCTGCGTGCTGCTGAAGGTGACCAACTCCGACGCCTACGGACCGGACGTGGCCGAGCTGCTGGTGGACGTCACGGAGGCGGCCCGGACACCCGTAGCGGCAGCCGTGTGACGCCGTTGATGAAGTTCGAGACCAACCGGCGCGGCGGGCCCGTCAGTTCGGGGGCGGGCATGAGGTCGCGCCACTCCTCGTAGAGGACGCGCAGCTGGAGCCGGGCGAAATGGGCGCCGAGGCAGACGTGCGGCCCGTCCCCGAAGGAGACGTGCGGGTTGGGGTCGCGGCCGAGGTCGAGGCGCCCCGGGCCGGCGAAGACGCGTTCGTCGTGGTTGGCGGAGGCGTGGAAGACCACCACCTTGTCCCCTGCCCGGATCCGCTGCCCGGCGAGCTCCGTGTCGGCGGCGGCGGTGCGCCGGAAGCTGAGCACCGGCGGGTGCACGCGCAGGAGTTCCTCGACGGCCCGGCCCGCCGGGACCCGCCCGTCCGCGAGTCCGGCGTACGCGCGGGGGTCCCCGGCCAGGGCCAGCAGTCCGCCGGGGGCCGCGCTGCGTACGGTGTCGTTGCCCGCGACGGTCAGCAGGAAGAAGAACATCTCCAGTTCCGCGTCCTCCAGCCCGGCGAGCGCGAGGGCGGTCATCACGTCGTCGGCGGGGCGCGCCCGCTTGGAGGCGGCCAGTTCGCGGGCGTACCCGAACATCTCGCCCAGCAGCGCCGGGGAGCGCGGGTTCAGCGGCTTCCCGTCCGGGCCGAGCGGCGGTGCGGGCGCGTCCTGCGGATCCTGGTAGCCGATGATCCGCACCGTCCACTCCAGGAGCAGACCCCGGTCGGCGGCCGGGACCCCCAGCAGGTCGGTGAGGTTCAGCAGCGCGTACTCGTCGGTGACCGCGCGCACCACGTCGGCGCTGCCGTCCTCGGCGCCGTCCCGGGCGGCGCGCAGCAGCGTACGGGCACGGTCGCGGACCCGGGAGGCGAAGGCGTCGACGCGGGCCGGAGTGAAGGCGCGGGCGACGGTCCGGCGCAGTTTCCCGTGCTCGGGGGGATCCTGGTTGAGCATGGTGCGCCGCAGGAAGGGCAGGTCGGCCGGGTCGGGGTCGCGGATCTGGGTGGCGCCCAGGCGGGAGGAGTACGTGGCGTGGTCGCGCAGGACCCGGACCACGTCGGCGTGCCGGGTGACGGCCCAGAATCCGGGGCCGGCGGGCCACCCGAGGACCTCCGGCTCGCGCTGCCAGGCCACCGGACGGTGGTCGCGCAGGAGGCGGTAGCGGTCGTGCGGGACGCCCTCGGCGTAGACGCGCGGGTCGAAGACGTCGGGGACGTCCCCCGGTCGCTCCCGGGTGACGGCGGGTCCTGGATGATCCATGGGCCCCACGGTGGCGGGACGCGGGCCCGGACCGCAAGGGGGCCGCGCGGTGCCCTCAGCTCCCGGCCTCGCAGGCGGTCTGTTCCTCCTTGCCGTCGGTGCCGGCGAGGAGGATCCGCGGAGCGGGGTCGATGTGCGCGGTCGCCCGGGCCGTGCACGCCAGCTGGCGGCGGGCGAGGCCGGACAGCGGTTCGACCGGGAACGGCAGGACGACCTTGAGGCTCTTGCCGTTGTCCTGGGCCGTGATGCCCGTCGCGACGTACTCCTTGGTGTCCGGCACCGGGATCTCCGTGGTCAGGCCCGCGTCCCGCGCGGTGGTGCCCGGTCCGGCCAGCAGCATCCTGAGCACGACGCTGGGCGTCAGCCTGACCTGGTCGGAGACCGTGACCGGGACGAGTCCGCCGTCGGGCGAGACGAAGTACAGCAGGTCCGGATACGGCAGGGTGGCGAGGCTCACGGTGCCGGCGCTGCCGCTCTCGACCACCCCCGTGGTGGCGATGCTGCCGCAGCCGGTGGCGAGCAGGACCGGACCGGTCAGCGCGGCCGCCACGGCCAGGGCCCTGCGGACGGGGGTCATACCTGGGCCTCCAGCGGCATGTCGAGGACGAAGAGCGCTCCGCCCGCGGGGCCGTTGGCCGCGTGCAGGGTGCCGCCGTGCAGGCGGACGTTCTCCTGGGTGATGGCCAGGCCCAGGCCGCTGCCCGTGGAGCGGGTGCGGGCCGCGTCGGCCTTGAAGAACCGGTCGAAGATGTGCGGCAGCACCTCGGGGGCTATGCCGGGCCCGCTGTCGGCTACCTCGATCAGGAGCCGGTCGCCCTCGGGTCCGGACGCGGTACGGACGCTGACGCCGACCGGGGCTCCGCCGTGTTTGAGGGCGTTGCCGACGAGGTTGGCGAGGACCACGTCGAAGCGGCGGGGGTCGAGGCGTGCGCGGACGTCCGGCGGCAGGTCGGTGCGGACCCGGCCGTCGGTCCAGTGGCGGCGTTCCAGCGTCTTCGTGACCGCCTCGGCCACGTCCACGTCGTCGAGGTTGAGCTCGGCGGCGCGGGCGTCGAAGCGGGATATCTCCATGAGGTCCTCGACGAGCACGGCGAGCTTGCCGGTCTCGGCGCTGACGAGGCGCAGCGCCTTGGCGGTGTCGGGGTCGAGGTCCTCGGCGCCCTCGTCCAGGACCTCGGTGACGGCGAGCATCCCGGCGAGCGGGGTGCGCAGTTCGTGCGAGACGTCGGCGGCGAAGCGGCGGGCGCGGGCCTCGGCGTCGCGGAGCTCGCTGACCGACTGTTCGAGGGCGCGGGCCGTCTCGTTGAAGGTGCGGGCGAGCCCGGCGAGTTCGTCGGCGCCGCGGACCTCGATGCGGGTGTCGAGCCGGCCGCGCCCCAGACGCTGGGCGGCCTTGCGCATGTCCCGTACGGGCCGCAGGACGCTGCGCGCCGCGAGCAGGGCGGGAATGACGGCGATCGCCAGGCCCGGGACGGCGCCCTGTTTGGCGGCGTCGACCATGGCGTCCACGGTGGTCTGCTCGGTGTCCAGGGACACCACGGCGTAGAAGACGGCGCCGGTGGCCTCGCGGCCGCCGTTGTGCTTGAAGACGGCCGGCATGCCGACGACGAGGTAGAGGTTGCCGAGGCGGTCCCTCGTGCGCTCGAAGGCCCCGTGGGGGTTGGCGCTCACCTGGCGGCGGATCCGTTCGCTGATGACGGTGGACGTGGTCGCGCCCTGGTTGGAGGAGGCGCGCAGCTTTCCGTACTCGCCGTACACCGTCCAGGGGTGCGGCTGGCCGCGTTTGCCCAGCTCGCCGACGAGGCGCTGGAGTTCCTGCTGCGGCATGGGCAGCTGGGTGGTCTGGGCCTCGACCAGGTCGCGCAGGGTGCTGACGGCGGTGTCCTGACTCTGCTTGAGGATCGCGTTGCGGGCCTGCTGGTAGGTGAGCGCGGCCGTGGTCCCCGCGCAGAGGGCGGCCACCAGGAGGAAGGCGGCGATCAGCCGGGTGCGCAGGCCGAGCGGTGCGAAACGTCTCACCCGGCGCGCCTACAGCGGGCCGAAGCGGTAGCCGAAGCCGCGCACGGTCTGGATGTAGCGGGGGGCCGCCTCGGGGTCCTCGACCTTGTGGCGCAGGCGCCGTACGCAGGCGTCCACCAGGCGGGCGTCGGCGTGGTAGCTGTGGTCCCACACGTACTCGAGGAGCTGCTGGCGGGAGAAGACCTGCTCGGGCGAGGCCGACAGGTGCAGCAGGAGCTTGATCTCGCTGGGGGCGAGGGGGACGCGCTCGCCGTTCTTGGCGACGGTGAGGCCCGCGCGGTCGACGGCCAGTTCGCCGTGGAACTCCACGCCCGGGCGCCCGCCGGCGGGCTCGCTGAGGCGGCGCAGTACGGCCTTGATGCGGGCTTCGATGACCTCGGTGCGGGCGGGTTTGACGATGTAGTCGTCGGCGCCGGCTTCCAGACCGACGACTATGTCGAAGTCGTCTCCGCGCGCGGTGAGCATGATGATCGGCACCTGGCTGGTCTCGCGGATGCGGCGGCAGACCTGGACGCCGTTGATGCCGGGCAGCATGAGGTCGAGCAGGACGAGTTCGGGGTGGAAGCTCGCCATGAGGAGCAGGCCGGCCTCGCCGGTCTCGGCGGCGCTCACGTCATGGCCCCTGCGGCGCAGGCCCAGGCCCACGCCCTCCCGTATGGAAGGGTCGTCCTCGATCAGCAGTACGCGTGGCATCGGGTCAGTATTCCAGGGTCCTCGATCGTTGCCCTCCCCGCTCTCGGCCGAGGGCGGCGAGCGGGGCCGGCCGGGGCGCTAGCGGCCGCGGACTGCGCTGAGCTTGCGGCGCGCGGAGTCGAGCAGGTCGGTGATCTCCGTCAGCCGCAGCGGCCTCGCGAGGAGGACGACGACGAGAACGACCGCCGCGGTTCCCGCCGCCACCGCCGCGAAGTTCCCGGAGCGGTCGACGGCGCGCGCGGCGCCGTACCCGGCGGCCGCCGCGGGGGCGCAGGCCATCAGCAGCCGGAGGTGGGTCCGTACGGCGGTGTTCCGGCGTTCGGTACGGGTGCCCGCGCGCGGGCCGAGCCGGCGGGCGAGGACGTACGCGGTGCCGGCGGCGCCCGCGGTGAAGGCGATCGAGCAGGCCGCGGCCATGCCCGTGACGGCCCATCGGGGCGGCAGCAGGAGGTACGCGGCGGCGGAGAGCCCGGCGTTGAGGGCCGCGATGACGAGGTTGAGGAAGAAGGGGGTCCGGGTGTCGGACAGGGCGTAGAAGCCGCGGGAGAGCACGTACTGCGCGGAGTAGGCGACCAGGCCGGGCGCGAAGGCCGCGAGCATGCCGGCCATGACGGCCACGTCGGCCGCGCCCGTGCGCCCGTACTCGAAGACGCTGCCGATCACCCACGGCGCGAGGGCCGCGAAGACCGCGGCGGCCGGGACGACGAGGGCGGCGCTGGAACGCAGCGCGTAGGAGACGTCCCGGCGCACCCCGGCGAGGTCTCCGTCGGTGGCGGCGGCGCTCATCCGGGGCATCAGGGCCGTGACGAGGGACACGGTGACGATGCCCTGCGGGACCATCCACAGCAGGTAGGCGTTGCTGTAGGCGGTGTAGCCCGCGCCGCCGGCGAGGCCCGCTTCGACGGCGTGGCGGCCGGTGGTGGTGGAGAGCCGGGTCACGACCCAGTAGGCGAGCTGGTTGGTCAGGACGAGCATGACGAGCCAGCCCGCGTTGCGCAGCGGACGGGCGAGGCCGCTGCCGCGCCAGTCGAAGCGGGGGCGCCAGCGGAAGCGGGCGGCGCGCAGCGAGGGGACCAGGCCGAGGGCCTGGACGACGATGCCGGCGGTGGTGCCGATGCCCAGCAGCCGGGTCTCGGCGGCGCTGAGGCCGTCGGCGCTCCCGTGACCGCCGTGGGAGAGGTACAGGAAGAGTCCGAAGACGGCGATGACGACGAGGTTGTTGAGGACCGGGGTCCACATCATCGCGCCGAACCGGCCGCGGGCGCCCAGTACCTGCCCGAGCAGGGTGAACAGCCCGTAGAAGAGGATCTGCGGGAGGCAGTACCGGGCCAGGGCGACGGTGGTGGACTCCTGGCCGCCGCTGTATCCGGTGTACGCCGAGACGATCAGCGGGGCCGCCAGCACGGCGGCGGCGGTGAGGACGAGCAGCGCGGCCGTGCAGACGGTGAGCAGCCGGTCGGTGTACGCGGCGCCGCCGTCCTCGTGCTCCTTGGCGGCGCGGACCAGCTCGGGGACGAAGACCGCGTTGAGGGCGCCGCCGATGAGCAGGACGTACAGGATGTTCGGGACGGTGTTGGCGACCGCGTAGCCGTCGCCGAGGAGTTCGGTGCCGAGGGCGGCGACGATGACGGCGGAGCGGACGAAACCGGTGGCGCGGGAGACGATCGAGCCGGCCGCCATGAGCGCGCCGCTGCGCAGCACCGAGGTCTTCCCCGGTGCCGCGTGGCCGGTGCCGGCGGTCACGGCGCCGGCGGTCCCGGTGGCGGGGGCGGTCCCGGTGGCGGGGGCGGACTCGGGGTCCGTGCCCGCGTCCGGGCCGGCGCCGGAGGCACGGGTGGCGGCGACGGTCACCGGTGGGCCATGTACGCCTGGAACGCCCTGTAGAGGGCCGCGTTGACGCGTCCGTCCATCGAGATCTCCCACTCACCGAGGGTTTCGACGACCTGTCCGCCGGTGCCGAGCTTCCAGCGCAGCAGTCCGAAGGAGCGGTCGTCGGGGTCGAGGGTGGAGGGTACCCCGCGCATGTCGTACACGTCCGCTCCGAGCGCATGTGCGTCACACAGCATGCGCCACTGCAGGGCGTTGCTGGGGCGGACCTCGCGGCGGTGGTCGGCCGAGGCGCCGGTCTGGTACCAGACCCGGCCGCCGGCCACGATCATGGTGTGCGCGGCGAGGATCTCACCCTGGTGGACACCCAGGTAGAGCCGCATGCGGCCCGGGTCTTCGGCGTTCAGGGCCTCGTACTGCCGCTGGTAGTACGCGAGCGAGCGGCCGAGGGCGAAGCCGTCGCGTTCCTCGGTGACGTGCAGCAGCCGGTAGAACTCGGGCAGGTCCGCGGCGGTGCCGACGACCGTTTCGACGCCGGCCTTGCGGGCCTTGCGCACGTTGCGCCGCCACTCCTGGTTCAGTCCCGACCACAGGTCGTCGACGGAGCGTCCGGCCAGCGGGACGCGGAAGACGTGGCGCGGCTGGGCGTCGCCGTCGTCCTCGCCACCGCAGCGCTTCCAGCCGCGGGTGCGCAGCCGGTCGGCGAGCGCGGCGCCGACGGGGTCGACCTCGGTGGCGAGCACGTCGGACATCTGCCGGCCGGGGCCCGCGTGGGCCTTGACGGTGGCGGCGTCCCAGCGCCGGTAGGCGGGGGTGGGGCCGATGCGGACCGCGAAGGCCCCGGACTTCCTCAGGTGGTCCTTGAGGGGGGTGAGCCAGCGGTCCACGTCCGGGGCCGCCCAGTCCGCGACGGGCCCCTCGGGAAGGTACGCGAAGTATTTCCGGGTTCCCGGGAATTGACGGTAGAGAACGAGACCGGCACCCTGCATTTCCCCGCCGGGGTAGTGCCATCCGACCCTTTCCGAGTGCCAAAGGTCCTTTACCCGGGCCCAGGACGGGTACTGCAGAAAACTCGCCCGGCCGTGCCGGGAAAGGAATCCCTGATATTCCTGGACGGACAGGGAGCGCACGGTGAGCGCCCGCCTCTCGCGCGGGCCCGCGGGCCGGCCCTCACGCCCTCCCTCACGCTGTTCCCGGCTCCGGTCCGTCGCCCGGCCCCTCACACGGTCCCCCACCTGGTCCTGCCGCTGGGCCTGGCGCCGCTCCGGGCGTGGGGGCTGCTGCTGGAGCTGCAGTCGAGCGGGGTTCACGAGCAGTGCGCACACGGCTGACCGGCCTTCCTGTACGTCCCCATAGGGCTGTGCACAGGACTCTCACAGGTGTCCATGACGGGATGGCGCGGCGATTGTGACCGCACGATGACCATCCTGCTGCGGTGTACGTCACAACCCGGATTCCTGATCTTTTCCCCATCCCGGGCAACCTAGAGTCGTGCCGTCCGCATCTCTTTTTGCGACGATCATTACTTCGGAGGGGTTTCGTTGAGCCGCACACGCCGGGTCATTCGGGTACGCAGTCGCCATGCCGCGATGGCGGGCGCCGCATTGCTGGCCGCCGCGCTGACCGCCTGCGGCGGTGGTGACGGCGGCGGCGCCGCGGGCGCCTCGGCCGCGTCGGACATGAAGCAGAAGCCGGACATGGCGGTCTCGGTGAACCTCACCGGCGACCAGGTCAAGGCCGGCGAGCCGGTGAGCGTGACGATCGCCGACGGCAAGCTCGCCTCGGTGAAGGTGACGGACGCCAAGGGCGGGGAGCTGGCCGGAAAGATATCCGCCGACGGCAAGACCTGGACGTCGGAGCGCAACGCCTCCGCGGGCGCCGAGTACAAGGTCGAGGCGCAGAACACCGAGAGTCAGAGCGCGACGACCACGTTCAAGACGACGGCCGCCGACAAGGTGAACAAGGTCGCGATCAACATCTCCAAGGGCAGCACCGTGGGTGTGGGCCTGCCGGTCTCGATCGTCTTCGACAACCCCGTGAAGAACAGGGCCGAGGTCGAGAAGCAGCTGAAGGTCACCACCTCGAACGACACCGAGGGTTCCTGGGGCTGGATCAAGGACTACTCGGGCAAGGACCGGGTGGACTGGCGGCCCAAGGAGTACTGGAAGTCCGGCACCGACGTGAAGGTCCAGATGGACCTGAACGGCGTCGACTCCGGCCCCGGCGGCGGGATGTTCGTCAAGGACTACAACACCGAGTTCAAGATCGGCAAGGACCGCCGGATGCACGTGGACCTCGACACGAAGAAGATGTCGGTCTCCGAGAACGGCCAGAACGTCGACACCATCCCGGTCTCGGCCGGTACCCCCGGGGGCCAGAAGGCCTCCTGGAGCGGGAAGATGGTGCTGATGATGAAGGAGGGCACGATCCGGATGAACTCCGAGACCGTGGGCCTCGGCGACGCCTACGACAAGGACGTCGACTCCTCGATCCGGCTGACCTGGTCGGGCATGTACGTGCACGCCGCCCCGTGGAACAGCGCCCATTTCGGCCGCGCCAACGTCAGTTCGGGCTGCGTCGGCATGAGCGACGCCAACGCCGGGAGGTTCTTCGCGCAGTCCCAGGTCGGCGACCCCTTCGAGGTGACCGGTGACGGTTCGAAGGGCAACGCGGACGTCGGCAACGGCTACGGCGAGTGGAACCTGTCGTGGGAGAAGTGGCAGTCCATGAGCGCGCTGGCCGGAACCCCGCAGGGCGGCTGACCCGCCGCCTCCTGCCGGACCGAGCCGTACTGAACAAAATTCAATCGTTACCACCGCGTAACTTACCCATGGGTTACTTCCGGTAAGCCCCTCCCGTTACCGTCGGGTCACTTTCACGACACCCGGCGCACGCGAGGAGCGAGCGATGGTCCGCACCATCCGCACCACCAGCACTGCGGCTGCCCTGGCAGCCGTACTGGCGGCAGCCGCCCTGGGCCTGTCCCCCCATCAGGCCCAGGCGGCGCCCGCCACCCCCTCCACCACCCCGTCCGCCACCCCGTCCGCCGCCGTCTCCGACGCCTCTTCGGAACTGCGCTTCTACGACATCCCCGGCTCCGGCGGCATCACCCTCAAGGGCAACGTCTTCACCCCGGCGGGCGCCAGGGCAGGCGCGAAGTACCCGCTGATCGTGCTCCCCACCAGCTGGGGCCTGCCGCAGATCGAATACGTCGCCCAGGCCAAGAAGCTCGCCGACTCCGGTTACGTGGTGGTCAGTTACACCTCCCGCGGCTTCTGGCTCTCGGGCGGCGAGATCGAGACCGCCGGTCCGGCCGACACCGCCGACGTCTCCGCCGTCATCGACTGGGCGCTCGCGACCACCCCCGCGGACGCCGAGCACATCGGCCTGGGCGGGGTCTCCTACGGCGCCGGCATCAGCCTGCTCGCCTCCGCGCGCGATCCGCGCGTCAAGGCGGTGGTCGCGCTCAGCGGCTGGGCCGACCTCATCGAGTCCATCTACTCCGGCCGCACCCAGCACCTCCAGGCGGCCGGACTGCTCGGCGCCGCCGGCTACCTCACCGGCCGCCCCGGCCCCGAACTCCAGCAGATCCTCGGCGACTTCCTCGGCTCGAAGCTCGACAGGGAACCGCAGATGATCGAGTGGGGCAAGAAGCGCTCCGCCGTCGAGCAGCTCGACCGGATCAACGCGAACGGCGCCGCGATCATGCTCGGCAATGCCTGGGGCGACACCGTCTTCCCGCCCAACCAGTACGCCGCCTTCTTCGAGAAGCTGACCGGCCCCAAGCGCCTGGAGTTCCGCCCCGGCGACCACGCCACCGCCGAGGGCACGGGCCTCCTCGGCCTGCCCAACGACACCTGGACCAACGCCCACCGGTGGTTCGACCGCTACCTCAAGGGCGAGCGCAACGGCGTGGACACCGAGGCCCCCGTCCAGATCAAGTCCCGCAGCAACAGCGGCTACGAGGGCTACGCCGACTGGAAGTCGGTCGGCTCCGGGGGCACCGAGAAGCTGATGCTCGCCGACAGCGAGCACCTCTTCACGGGTGTCGACTCCGGCGCCGACGGCGGGATCGTCCTCCTGTCCAGCGTCCTCGACCAGTTCGCCCAGGCACCCCCGATCGCCTCGATCCCGCTGCTCCCCCGCGCCTTCGCCGCCGTCTGGCAGTCGCCGCGCCACGACGAGGAGCGGCGCGTGCGCGGCACGGTCAGGCTGCACACCACGCTCACGCCCACGAAGTCGGACGGCACCTTCGTCGCGTACCTCTACGACGTCGGCCCGCTCGGCATCGGCAAGCTGGTCACCAACGCCCCGTACACCTTCCACGGCAGGCCCGCGGGCCAGTCGTTCGGCGTGGACCTCGACCTCTTCTCCACCGCCTACGACGTCCCCGCCGGCCACCGCCTGGCGGTGGTGGTCGACACCGTCGACCCGCTGTACATCGAGCACAACCCGACCGGCGCGCAGCTGACCTTCTCCTCGCCCCGCACCGATCCCAGTTACGTCTCGGTACCGCTGCGCGAGCAGTGATCCACGGCTGACCGCCGGGCCGGGTGTGACTCTCGGGGGCTCTCGCCCAGGGGATCAGACCCGGCCGTCCAGCACCGATCCCGGCTCGGCCGGGGGGATCCGCACCGCGTCGGTCTTGGGGCTGCGCCGCTCGCGCCGGGCGACCCAGGTGGCGAACCAGGACAGCAGCATGCACATCCCGATGTAGATCGGCGAGATGATCATCACCACGGGGATGAACGGCAGGTCGTAGTCGAGGTTGGAGGCGATCAGCTTGCCCGCGTGCAGGAACTCCTCGTAGGTGATCAGGAAGCCGAGCGAGGTGTCCTTCAGGGCTACCACCAGCTGGCTGATGATCGCGGGCAGCATCGCCCGCACCGCCTGCGGGGCCAGTACGTACGACATCACCTGGGTCTTGCGCATGCCCAGCGCGTACGCGGCCTCGCGCTGGCCCCGCTCCACCGCGTCGACGCCCGTACGGAAGACCTCGGCCAGCACCGAGCCGTTGTAGAGGGTCAGTCCGGCGACCAGCGCGGGCAGCGGCTGGACCTTGAGCGCGACGAAGATGAAGAAGATCATCACCAGCACGGGCATGGCCCGGAAGAACTCCACGCACAGGGTGCACAGCCAGCGCACCGGCCGGTGCCGCGAGAGCCGGCCCGTGGCGAGCACGGCGCCGAGCAGGAGCGAGAGCACCGAGGCATAGGCGAAGGCCTTGAGGGTGTTCCCCAGCCCCCTGAGCAGCAGTTTCTGGATGCCCTCGTACGTGAACGGACTCCACTTGGCGGCGGTGAACTGGTCGGTGTCGAAGAGCAGGTAGAGCAGCCATCCGAGCAGCCCGAGGATGATCACCGTCGAGGCGGCCCCGTAGAGGAGGTGGCGGCGCCGGGCCCGCGGTCCGGGCAGGTCGTAGAGGGCGGTGGACTCCAGGTCCCCGTGGAGCGCGTGCGCGGTCATCGGGCGACTCCCAGGCGCTTCTCCAGCACGTGGAAGAGCGCGCTGATGGACAGGGTGATGATCAGATAGCCGACCGCGATCCAGACGAAGGTCCAGATGATGTTGTAGCCCAGCTCGTTGAGGGTCTTGTACGTGCCCAGGAGCTCGGTGACGCTGAAGGCCCCGGCGATCGCGGAGTTCTTGGCGAGCGCGATCAGCGTGGAGCCGATGGGCGGGATGACGGAGCGGAAGGCCTGCGGGAGCACGACGGTGCCCAGGGTCTGCCCGAAGGACATGCCGAGACTGCGGGCCGCCTCGCCCTGGCCCTTGGGGACGGTGTTGATGCCGGAGCGCAGGACCTCGCAGATGAAGGCGGAGGTGTAGCAGCCCAGCGCGAGGACGGCGAAGACCTGGAACGGCAGGACGATGCCGAAGCGCGGCAGGCCGAGCAGGACGGCGAAGAAGAGCAGGGTGAGCGGGGTGTTGCGCAGGATGGTCACCCACACGGTTCCGAAGACCCGGAAGGAGCCGACGGGGGCGACGCGGAAGGCGGCCATCAGGAAGCCGAGGACCAGGGCGAGGAGCGAGGCGTAGACCGTGAGCTCGACGGTGCCGAGGAACCCCTGCCAGTAGATCGAGAAGTTGTCGGTGAGTACGTCCATGGCGGTGTGCTCTCCCTTCAGCTCGCCGGGTAGCGGTCGATGGCGGGCGGTTTCGGGGCGGGCGCGCCGGACAGCCCGAGGGTGGCCTCGTAGGCCTTCTTCCAGTTGCCGTCCTTCTCGTTGGCGGCGAGGGCGTCGTCGAGGGCGAAGCGCAGGGCGTTGTCGGAGCGCGGGACCCCGATGCCGTAGGGCTCCTCCGAGAAGGGCTTGCCCACCACCTTGAGCTCCTCGGGGACCTTGGCCGCGTAGCCGAGCAGGATGGAGTCGTCCGTGGAGACGGCGTCGACCTGGTAGGTGAGCAGGTTGTCCACGCAGACCGAGTACGTGTCGTAGGCGACGAGCACGGCGCGGGGGAACTCCTTCTGGAGCCGCTGGTACGGGGTGGAGCCGGCGGCCGAGCAGACCTTCTTGCCGGCGAGGTCCTCGGGGCCCTTGATCCGCGTCTCGTCCTTGCGCACGAGCAGCGACTGGCCCGCGAGGTAGTAGGGGCCGGCGAAGCCGACCTGCTTCTTGCGGTTGGCGTTGATCGTGTAGGTGCCGACGTAGTAGTCGATCTGGCCGTTCTGCAGGGCCGTCTCGCGGTTGGCGGAGGCGATCGTCTTGAACTCGACGGTCTTGGGGTCGAAGCCGAGCGAGGCGGCCATCATCTTGGCGATCTCGATGTCGAAGCCGGAGTAGCGGCCGCTCGCGGGGTCCTTCTCCCCCATGTACGGCTGGTCCTCCTTGGCGCCGACGACGAGATGGCCGCGCCGCTTGGCCTTCTCCCAGGTCGGGGAGGCGGGCAGCTGGAAGCCGGTCGCGACCCGGTACACCGGCAGGTCCTCGGGCTGCGGCCCCTTGACCGGAGGGCTGCCGGACTTGCCGCAGCCGGCGACCGCTGCCAGGAGCGCGAGGGCCAGCGCCCAGGTGGCCGGGGACGAGGCGCGCAGATGTCTCATCGGGCCGCCCCTCAGTGCTTGAGGATCTTGGAGAGGAAGTCCTTGGCCCGGTCGCTCTCGGGGGCGGTGAAGAAGGCCTCCGGGGTCCGGTCCTCGACGATCCTTCCGTCGGCCATGAACACGACGCGGTTGGCGGCGGAGCGGGCGAAGCCCATCTCGTGGGTCACCACGACCATCGTCATGCCCTCGGCGGCGAGCTGCTGCATGACCTCCAGCACCTCGTTGATCATCTCGGGGTCGAGCGCGGAGGTGGGCTCGTCGAAGAGCAGGGCCTTGGGGCTCATGGCGAGCGCGCGGGCGATGGCCACGCGCTGCTGCTGGCCTCCGGAGAGCTGGGCCGGGAACTTCTGGGCCTGGTTCGCGAGGCCGACCCGTTCCAGCAGCTCCCGGGAGCGCTTGTCGGCCTCGTCCTTCTTGCGCCTGCGCACCTTGACCTGGGCGAGCGAGACGTTGGCGAGGACCGTCTTGTGCGCGAAGAGGTTGAAGGACTGGAACACCATGCCCACGTCCGCGCGGAGCGCGGCGAGCTCCTTGCCCTCGGCCGGCAGCGGCTTCCCGTCGAGCGTGATCGTGCCCGACTCGATGGTCTCCAGCCGGTTGATCGCGCGGCACAGGGTGGACTTCCCGGAGCCGGAGGGGCCGATGACCACCACCACCTCCCCGCGGCCGACGGTGAGGTTGATGTCCTGGAGGACGTGCAGTTGTCCGAAGTGCTTGTTGACGTCCCGCAGCTCGATCAACGGATCGACGGCCATACGCTGCCCTGCCCACTTGTCGGTGTCGAGGTCAGCGCAAACTATCCAGCCGGGGAAGGGCACTTCGCCTCGACACGCCTAAACGGTACATAAAGGCCCGCGAGGTCAGCCTTCCGAGGCTTCGGCGTACGCCTGGCTGAGCTCGGGGGAACCGGTCATCGCCCAGGAGATGCCCGATTCGACCACGTTCAGCTCGCGGCCGGACGCCAGCCGGATCACGGGCTGGCCGTTGGGCCACACCTGCCAGCCGGCGCCCGGGATGGTCCGGATGATCACGGTCCCGAGGTAGAATCCCGCGTCGTTGCCCAGCCACGGGGTGATCTCCGGATCCCGGCGCCAGCGCGGCATCAGCTGGTCGAGCTCCTCCAACGAGCCCGGGCTCTCGTCGAGTTCGAGCGCGGCCGACCGGGCGTGCGCGCGCAGCATCTCGCATTCCGCGAACATCTCGTTGACGCCCTCGGAATCCTCCACGAGGACAGCGGCAAGTCTTCCCGCACCCGGTTCCGTATCGTGCCGGCTGCGCCAGTTGGCCAGGAAGGGGATGTTCATTGCCCCAGCCTGACACCAGGATCCCCGGCGGGCGACAGGGCGCGCCTGCACTGTGACAGATCGAGAGCTCTCTACAGCTTGAGGTCGACGACCACCGGCGCGTGGTCGGAGGCGCCCTTGCCCTTGCGCTCCTCGCGGTCCACGTAGGCGTCGGTGACCGCCTCGGCGAACGCCGCGTTCCCGTAGACCAGGTCGATGCGCATGCCCCGGTTCTTCGGGAACGCGAGCATCCGGTAGTCCCAGAAGGTGTACGGCCGGTCGTACTTGAGGGGGCGCGGGACGACGTCGGAGAGCCCGACGGCCCGCAGCGCCTCCAGGGCGGCCCGCTCCGCGGGGGTGACGTGGGTGGCGCCCTCGAAGACGGACGGGTCGTAGACGTCCTCGTCGGTGGGGGCCACGTTGAAGTCGCCGAGCACCGCGAACGGGCGCTCCCCCGCCGCGTCCCCGGCGACGGCCGCGGCCAGGGCGCGGAACCAGTCCAGCTTGTAGCCGTAGTGGTCGTGCGCGACCTCGCGGCCGTTGGGCACGTACACCGACCAGACGCGCACCCCGCCGCAGGTGGCGGAGATGGCGCGGGGTTCCTGGACGCCCTCGTAGTCGGGGCCCTCGGACAGGCCGAGGACCACGTCCTCCAGGCCCACCTTGGAGATCAGGGCCACGCCGTTCCACCGGCCGGTGGCGTTGACGGCCGCCTCGTAGCCCAGCTCGCGCAGCTCGGCGTGCGGGAACTGCTCGGCGGAGCACTTGGTCTCCTGGATGCACACGACGTCGGTGCCGGAGCTCTCCAGCCAGGCCAGCAGACGCGGCATCCGGGCGGTGATCGAGTTGACGTTGTAGGTGGCGATACGCATGCGCCCCAACCTACCGCCCGGCACCGACAGTCACAGGTCGACGGTGTCCCCGGCGGTGAGTCGTGTGTGCGGGGAGCCCGCGAGCGCCTCCAGGACGGCGTCGTAGACCGGCCGGGCGAGGTCCGCGAGGTAGGCGTCGTGGATGTCGACGGCCACGCGGGGCCTGACCGCGCGGACGTAGTCGACGACCTCGCCGATCTTGTTCCAGGGCGCGTGGACCGGGAGCATCAGGGTGTCGACGGGAGCGCCGGGCACCGTCAGCGCGTCCCCGGGGTGGAAGAGCGACCCCTCCACGAGGTAGCCGACGTTCGTGACGCGCGGCAGGTCCGGGTGGATCTCGGCGTGCAGCTCGCCGTGGACCTGGACGTCGAATCCGGCGGCGCTGAAGGTGTCGCCGTGGCCGACGGTGTGGACGCGCCCCGGATAGGCCGGGGCCAGCTTCTCGGCGACGCTGCGCAGGGTCCACAGCCGGGCGGCGGGGTTGGCGTCGAGGGCGGCGCGCAGCCGGCCCTCCTCGAAGTGGTCGGGGTGCTCGTGGGTGACGAGCAGGACGTCCGCGCCGAGGCCCGCGTCCGGTTCGCTGAACGCGCCCGGGTCGATGACGAGCGTGTGCCCGTCCTTCTCCAGCTGGACGCAGGAGTGCAGCCGCTTGGTGAGCTTCATGATCCAAGGCTAGCGCCGGCGCCCCCGTGACACGGCGGGAAGGCGGAACCGGCCGGATTCGAACCGGCGTCCTCGCGATGTTGGAGACCGCGCGCGACGACCTCTGCGCTACGGCTCCGCCCCCGCCCGCACCCTACGCCGCCTACGGCACGGCCGTGGAGACCACGTACACCTTGGGATGCGTCGGCTTGGTCAGGTCCACGGTGATGTCCCGGGTCGGCCGCGGGTCCGGGGCGTCGAGGGTGACCCCGTACCAGTCGTGCTCGGGGCTCCAGCTCCAGCCCGCGACCCTGGCGTCCTCCGGGGAGATGGAGACCCCCGGGGTCAGCGCGTCGCGGCCGGTGCCGGCATCGGCCAGGAACTCGTCGAGCTGCTTCGGGGTGACCGCGAACTGCGTGTACAGGCGGCTGGTGTGCCAGTTGTTGGTCTCCAGGTACCCGACCCGCGAGGCCAGCATCGGGATCGGGACCTCGTAGACGCTGCGCTGCACCTTGGAGGGCCAGGCCGTGCGCACCTTGGCGGCGCCGACCTTGGAGGCCTTGTCGCGGCCGCTCTGGCGGCTCTGCTGCGCGGAGACGGCGAGGTAGCCCGCGGGGACGCCGACCAGCAGCAGGATGATGATCGCGGTGATCCAGCGGCGCCGGACCACGTGCTTGCGGTCCTCGGCGGGGGTCGGCGCGCCGGCACCTTCGTCGGGTGACGGGGCCTGGCGGGGCAGAGTCGGCGGTGTCACTGCTTGTCCTGGTCCTCGGGGCCGGTGGCGTCGCGCCGGCCGAACTGCGCGTAGCGCTCGTACCGCTCGACGCGCCGGCGCGTGGCGCGGCGGAAGCGCCGGGCGACGAGCCGGGAGAGGTCCGCGGCGCCCACCATGCCGGCCTCGGGGCCGAGCTGCGCCTTGGCGATGCGGGCCTCCGGGCGGTAGCCGCGTCCCGTGAGGTGGCGGCGGAAGGCGTCGCGGGCGGGGCCGATCAGCAGGTCGTCGGCCGCGCTGACGCCTCCGCCGATGACGAAGCAGGAGGGGTCCAGGGCGGCGGCGAGGTTGGCGATGCCGACGCCGAGCCACTGGCCGATGTCCTGGAGGAGCTCGACGCACATGGCGTCGCCCTCGCGGGCCAGCTCGGTGATGAGCGGCCCGGTGATCTCCTGGACGTTGCCGCCGACCCGGGCGATGAGGTTGTGCGCGACCGGGGAGTCGGCAGCGGCGAGCTCGCGCGCCTCGCGGACGAGGGCGTTGCCGGAGCTGTACTGCTCCCAGCAGCCGCGGTTGCCGCAGGGGCAGCGGTGTCCGCCGGGGACCACCTGCATGTGGCCGAACTCGCCGGCGACCCCGTAGCGGCCGCGTTTGACCTGGCCGCCTTCGAGGATGGCCCCGCCGATGCCGGTGCCGAGCGTGATCATGACCAGGTGGTCCTCGCCGCGTCCGGCGCCGAAGCGCCATTCGGCCCAGGCGGCGGTGTTGGCGTCGTTGTCGACCATGACCGGGACGGCGAGCCGGGACTGGAGGGCGTCGCGCAGCGGTTCGTCGCGCCAGGCGAGGTGCGGGGCGAACAGGACCCGGGAGCGGTCGGCGTCGACCCAGCCGGCCGCGCCGATGCCCACCGCGTGCACGTCGTGCCGGTCGGAGAGGTCGAGGACCAGCTCGACGATGGTGTCCTCGACGACCTTGGGGCTCTTGGACTTGTCGGGGGTCTCGGCCCGGATCTTCTCCAGGATGACCCCGTCGGCGTCGACCACGCCGGCCATCACCTTGGTGCCGCCGATGTCGATGCCGACGGTCGGGACGCGCGGCGCGGTCAGGTGCGACCTGCGCTCCCGGGTCCCGATGGTCCGCAGGACGGTGCCTCGCGCCGCCCCCCGGTGGGCGAGCGTGAAGTCCCGGTACGTGCTCATCGAGTCCTGTCGTCCCTCATGGTGCGGTGGTGCCCGCAGTGGGGCCGGAAGCGCTGTCGGGTCCTGATTCTGCCACTCGCTCCAGTTCGTGGCTCAGTTCGTCGAGCTCGGACCCGCCCGCCATCTGCCGCGTGAGCTCGTCCAGCGTGATCGAGTCGCGGGTGTGGCTGCCGGCCATGGTGCCGCGCTTGAGCAGCACGAACCGGTCCCCGACCAGGTAGGCGTGGTGCGGGTTGTGGGTGATCAGGACGACTCCGAGGCCCGCGTCGCGGGCGGCGGCGACGTACTTGAGGACCACGCCGGACTGCTTGACGCCGAGGGCGGCCGTCGGCTCGTCCAGTACGAGGACCTTCGCGCCGAAGTGCACGGCGCGGGCGATGGCCACGCACTGGCGTTCGCCGCCGGACAGGGTGCCGATGGGCTGGTCCACGTCGCGCAGGTCGATGCCCATGCGCAGGAGCTCGGCGCGGGTGGTGGCGCGCATGAGGTCCACGTCGAGGCGGCGCAAGGGGCCGCGCCCCTTGGTGGGCTCGGAGCCGAGGAAGAAGTTCCGCCAGACGGGCATGAGCGGGACGACCGCGAGGTCCTGGTAGACGGTGGCGATGCCGTGGTCGAGGGCGGCGCGCGGGTTGGCGAGCACGGTCGGTTCGCCCTCGATCTCGAAGGTGCCGGCGTCGTGCCGGTGCAGCCCCGCGATGATCTTGATGAGGGTGGACTTGCCAGCGCCGTTGTCGCCCAGGACGCAGGTGATCTCGCCGGCCGAGACCTCCAGGGAGACGCCCTGGAGGGCGCGGATGTTGCCGTAGTACTTGCTGACGCCGGTCAGCTTCACCAGGGCGCCCGCCCCGGCCCCGGTCTCCTCGGTCCCTGTCATGGTCACTTCGCCTCCGCCCGCTTGCGGACCCATGCGTTGAGCAGCGTGGCCAGCAGCAGCATCGCGCCCAGGAAGAACTTGAACCAGTCCGGGTTCCACTGCGCGTACACGATGCCGTTGCTGGTCATGCCGAAGATGAAGGCGCCCACGGCGGAGCCGATGGCCGAGCCGTAGCCGCCGGTCATCAGACAGCCGCCGATGACGGCCGCGATGATGTACAGGAACTCGTTGCCGACGCCCTCGCCCGACTGGACCACGTCGAACGAGAAGAGGATGTGCTGTCCGGAGATCCAGGCGCACAGCGCGACGCCCATGTACAGGCCGATACGGGTCTTCACGACGGGGACGCCGGTCGCCCGGGCCGCGTCCGCCCCGCCGCCGACGGCGAAGATCCAGTTGCCGGCGCGGGTGCGCAGCAGGATCCAGGTGGCGACGGCGACCAGGGCCAGCCACCACAGGACGGTGACCTTGAGGGTGACCGCGCCGATGGTCCACTGCGAGGCGAAGAGGGCGCGGGCCGAGTCGAAGCCCTGCATGTCGGCGATGGTCTTGGTGGACACCGAGCCGCTGATCAGCTTGGTGAAGCCGAGGTTCATGCCGGTCAGCATCAGGAAGGTGCCGAGCGTGATGATGAAGCTCGGCAGTTTCGTACGGGTCAGCATGAACCCGTTGAAGAACCCGATCGCCAGGGTGAACAGCAGCGACACGAGGACGCCGACCCAGACGTTCGCGGTCATCTGGTAGCTGAACATCGAGCTGCACAGCGCCGAGCTGGTGACCATGACGCCGGCGGACAGGTCGAACTCGCCGCCGATCATGAGCAGGGCCACCGGGACGGCCATGATGCCGATGGTGGAGGCCGAGTACAGGATCGTGCTCAGGCTCGAGGCCTGGAGGAAGCTGTCGGCGGCGAAGGAGAAGAAGACGAAGACGGCGGCCGCTCCGACGACCGCGCCCAGTTCGGGGCGGCCGAGCAGGCGGCGCAGCAGCGAGGTGTGCGCGAGCCGCTCGTCCAGGGCGGCCGGGCCGGCCGGCGCGGGGGCCGGAGCCGGGGCGGGGAGCTTCATCGGCTGCCCCGCTTGATGAACTCCTCCAGCTTGGCGGCCTCGGCGGCCGTGACGATCTGCGGCCCGGTGAGCACCGGGCGGCCGCCGCCGAGCACGTCGGCGTTGTAGCGGTAGAGCCAGAGCAGGTCGACCGCCTCGTAGCCCTGGAGGTACGGCTGCTGGTCGACGGCGAACCCGAGGGCGCCGGACTTCAGGTCGCGGGCAACGGACTCGTTCAGGTCGAAGGTGTCGACCTCGGCCTTGCTGCCCGCCGCGTCCTTCGCCTTGACGGCGGTGGGGGCGAAGGGCGCCCCGAGGGTGAGGATCGCGTCGATGGAGGGATCGGCCTGCAGCTTGGCCTGGAGGGCGGCCTGGACGGACGGCATGTTGGTGCCCTCCACGTACAGGTTCTCCAGGGTGCCGCCGAAGGTCTTCTTCGCTCCGGCGCAGCGCTGTTCGTGGCCGACGTTGCCCTGCTCGTGCAGGACGCAGACGGCCTTCTTCCTGCCGCGCCCGGTCAGCTCGGTGCCGACCGCCTCGCCGGCGATCTCCTCGTCCTGGCCGATGTGGGTGAGCGCCCCGTACGCGGCGGACTGGGCGGATCCGGAGTTGACCGTGATCACCGGGATGCCCGCCTTGACGGCCTTGGCGAGGACGTCCTTGAGGGCCTCGGGCTTGGCGAGCGAGACGATCAGCCCGTCGACCTTCTGGTCGATGGCGTTCTGGACGAACTGCGCCTGCTGCTGGGCCTGGTCGTCGTGCGCGTAGACGAAGTTGATGTTGTCCTTCGCCGCGGCCTCCTTGGCGCCCTTCTGCACGATGTCCCAGAAGGTGTCGCCATCGCCCGCGTGGGTGACCATCGCGACGGTCCAGCGCGGGGTGGACACGGCGGGCCGGCCCGCGGCCTCGGCCTTCGCCCGATCCTCGGCGCGCTTGCCGCCCGTACTGCTGCAGCCCACGAGGGAGGCACCCAGTACCGCCGCGAGCAACGCGCCCGTGACGCGCACCCCTGTCCGAACCCTAGCCACGTCTGCCGTGCCTTTCGCTTGTCCTGCCGCCGCTGTCGTGCCGCCGCTGTTCCACAGCCGCCCAGTATCCGTCACAGTGCACCACGCAAGGTCATCGGGGCCATGTCGGACCCAATGGGACACAGCCGGGCAGATTGACAGCTCCCCCGGACGGGGTCAGGTTGAGTGCATGCGCATCGGGCTCATCGGAACGGGCCGGATCGGTTCGTTCCACGCGGCAGCGCTGGCCCGCAGGCCGGACGCGGGCTCGCTGCTGCTCGCCGACGCCGAGCCCGGACGGGCCGCCCGGCTCGCCGAGCGGCTCGGGGCCACGGCCGCGCCCGGCGTCGACCAGGTCTTCAGCTGGGGCGTGGACGCGCTGGTCGTGACCTGCTCCACCGAGGGACACGCGGAGCTCGTCGTACGCGCGGTCCGCGGCGGACTGCCCGTGTTCTGCGAGAAGCCGCTCGCCCCGGACCTCCAGCGCGGCCTGGCGGTGCTGCGCGAGGTGGCGGCGGTCGGCGGGGTGCTCCAGGTGGGCTTCATGCGCCGGTTCGACGCGGGCTACGGCACGGCGCGCGAGCTGGTCCGCTCGGGCGCGCTGGGCCGGCTGCACACCGTACGCACCGTGACCGCCGATCCGGCGCCGCCGAGCGCCGCGTACCTGGCGACCTCGGGCGGGCTGTACCGGGACTGCCTCGTGCACGACTTCGACGCGGTCCGCTGGGTGACCGGGCACGAGGTGCGCGAGGTGTACGCGACCGGGTCGGACGCCGGGCCGCCCCGCTTCCGGGAGACGGGCGACGTGGACACCGCCGCGGCCGTCCTCACCCTGGACGACGGAACGCTGGTCACGTGCAGCGGCACGCGGTGCAACGGCGCCGGGTACGACGTGCGGATGGAGGTGTCCGGGGAGCTGGACCAGATCTCCACCGGGCTGGACGACCGTACGCCGATCGCCTCGGCCGAGCCGCACGGCCCGCCGCCGGCGACCAAGCCGTGGCCGGGGTTCCTGGAGCGGTTCGCCCCCGCCTACGAGGCGGAGCTGGCGGCCTTCGTCCGGCTGGTGCGCGGCGAGGGCCCCAACGCGTGCGACGGCCGCGAGGCGCTCGCGGCGTTCCGGGTCGCGGAGGCGTGCGAGCGCTCGCGGCGCGAGCGGCGCCCGGTCCTGATGGAGGAGCTCCCGGACCTGTGAGCCGCCCGGCGGCCCCGTGCTGAGGTCCAGATCTGGCATGTGGTCACCCTAGACCGGGAGTTGACCTTGGGGCCGAGCTGGTTTCGGCCAATCGGTCAGGCTGCGGCGCGCCGGCCCCAGGCGGTGCCGGCGAGTACCAGGACCACGCCCGCGAGTCCGGCCGGCCCGAGGTGCTCGCCGCCGATGGCCATGCCCGCGGCGGCCGCCCACAGGGGTTCGGTGCCGAGCAGCAGGCTGACGCGGGAGGGCGAGGTGCGGCGCACGGCCCACATCTGCGCGAAGAAGGCGAAGAGGGTGCAGAAGACGGAGAGGAAGGCCAGTCCGGCCCACTGCGCGGCCCCGAACCCGGCGGCGGCCGCCCAGGGACTCGCGCCCGTGCCGGGCAGGACGGCCAGTACGGCGAACACGGCGACGGCGCTGCCGAGCTGCACGGTGGTGAGGGAGAGCGAGTCGGCCTCCTGCACGGCCTCGATCCGGGCCATGAGCAGCACGTGCAGGGTCCGGGCGAGCGCGGCGCCGAGGATGAGCAGGTCACCGGCGCTCGGCGTGGTGAAGCCGGCCCCCTGGGTCAGCAGCACGACGCCGCCGACGGAGACGGCCGCGGCGCCCAGGAAGGCCGCCGAGGGGGCCCTGCGCCGGACGGCGGCCTCGGCGAGCGGGGTGAAGATCATGGTCAGGCTGATGATCAGCCCGGCGTTGGTGGCGGAGGTGTGGACGACCCCGTAGGTCTCCAGCAGGAAGATCCCGCCGAGTACGAGGCCCAGCACCCCGGCGCCGCGCAGCTGGGCGGGGGTCAGCGCGCGCAGCCGCGCCCACCCGGCGACGACGAGCACGGGCAGCACCAGCGCGAAGCGCAGCACCAGTACCGCGATGACGGTGTGGGTGGTGGTGATCCCCTTGGCCGCGAGGTAGCTGCCGCCCCAGACGACGGCGACGAGCAGCACCGGCAGATCGGCGAGCCAGGCCCGGCGGGGGGCGGAGAGGGGCGCGGCAGTGACGGCGGGGGCGGGAGCAGTGGACACCAGGTCTCCAGCGACACGAGGCGGGTGAGGCGGGTGGAGACTTCGGCGGCTCGCACGGGGCGGGCCCACGCTACCCGAGCGGGATCGCCCGGTCGAGGGGTGTCCCGTCTCCGCCCCGCCCCTCGTTTCCCCTGCTCAGACGGTTCGGAAGGGAGGCAGAAGGTAGTCGGAAAGCAGTCAGAAGGTCCCGAAGGTGGCGCGGCCCGCCGGGCGGTAGGTGTGGATGGCCGTGCCGCTGCCGGTGGTGCGCGAGGCGAGGAGCTCGTACGCCGTGGGCAGCGCCCCGGTCGGGAACAGCCGGCGGCCGGCGCCGAGGAAGACCGGGAAGACCAGCAGGTTGAGCTCGTCGACCAGATCCCGGGCCAGCAGCCACTGGGCCAGCTGCCCACTGCCGTGCACCTGGAGCTCCTTGCCCTCCTCCAGTCCGTCCTCGACCCGGACGATCTCGCTCTGCAGGTGCTCCCCGTCGATCACGGTGGCGGGCCCCCAGGCGGGCTCCTTGAGCGTCGTCGAGGCCACGTACTTCGGCAGCCGGTTCAGCTTGCCCGCGATCGGATTGGCGGGGTCGTCGTGCTCAGGCCAGTACGCGGCGAAGATGTCGTAGGTCTTGCGCCCGAGCAGGAAGCCCCCGGCCCGCTCGAACACCCCGTCCATGAACTCCCCCATCCCCTCGTCGGCGAACGGCACCAGCCACCCCCCGTACTCGAACCCACCGCTCGGGTCCTCCTCGGGCCCCCCGGGCGCCTGCATCACGCCGTCGAGGCTCAGAAAGGTGGTCAGGGTCAGCTTCCCCATGGCTCCGCGCTCCTTGCTCGTCCGTCCTTACGAGGATCCAGACTCCCGCCCCGCCCCGAACTCGTCGCCGCGGCGCGCGGGAACCTCAGGGAAGCCAGCGGCCCCGCTGCATCAGGTCGCGGCCCGCGATCTCGTCGGCCTCGCGCCAGGCCTGGATCCAGACGGGGGTCACACGGAAGTACGGGTACGGCGTCTTGAGGCTGCTCGGGTCGAAGCCGGAGTGGGCCGCGAAGGCCTCGATCTCGGCGGGGGGCAGGTCCGCCGCCTCCAGGCGGGTCGCGGTGCCCTCCACCAGGACCACGTCGCGGGTCGCGCCGAAGGCCAGCCGGACGCGGCCGGTGGCGGCGAGGTTGCGGCCGGTGGGCAGGGTGCGGCCGGTCGACATCAGGAACGTCTCGCCGTCCCAGCGGAACGAGAGGGGCACGAGGCACGGGACGCCCTCGGCGTCCGCCGTCGCCACCCAGACGTCGACGTCGTTCTCGAACCGGGCCAATGTGTCCTCGCGGCGCTGCTGCGTGGTGCGCGGTGCGTCGGCAGTCGCCGTCATCGTCCGTCCCCCTGGGTGTCCGCAGTGGTCGGTCTCAGGCTAACCGGGGGGCGGATACACCGCGGGGGCGCACCCCGAGTGGCGCGCCCCTGCGGGCTGGTGAACGCGCCCGGAGGTGTCGGCCCCCGGCGCGGTCGGCGTGGTGCGGAAGCGGGTGGCGCAGCAGCCGCCCGGTTCCCGGTGGTACGGAGGCGGGTGGCGTCAGCCGCCCAGCTCCTGGTGACGGGCGGCGTGCGCGGCCGCGCCGGCCTCCGTCAGGGCGCCGTACAGGCGCAGGCGGGAGAAACCGCCGTCCGGGAAGATGTCGATGCGCACGTGCGTGCCGACCGCCGGGGTGTCGAGCACGAAGCGGTGGTTGGTGTCGGGCTGCAGGCGGGTGCGGGGCAGGAACTCCGCCCACTCGCCGTCCTCGCCGGTCTTGACGGAGAGGGAGGCCCAGCCGGCCGAGTTGCCCTTGAGGTACGCGGTGTCGATCTCGACGGCGCGGATCTCGGATTCGGCGACGAGCTGGTAGCGGATCCAGTCGTTGCCGTTGTCGCGGCGGCGGGCGGTCTCCCAGCCGTCGTCCATCTTGCGGGAGCGGCCCGGGTTGATGGTGTTGGTCGGCGGGGAGTAGAAGCGGTTGGACGCGTCCTGCACCGAGCCGCCGTTCTCCAGCGCGACCACGTCGAAGGAGCCGAGCGCGGCGAGCCACTTCGGGTCCGGGACGACCTCGCCGTACACGCGCAGGCGGGCGATGCCGCCGTCCGGGTGCTGGTTGACGCGCAGGTGCGTGAAGCGCTGCTCGGCGGTGACCTCGAAGCCGTTGGCCGCGTGGCCGCCGACCGCGGTGCGCGGGACGAGCACGGTCCACTTGACGCTCCCGTCGAGGAGCTCCTCCGGGGTCGGCGCGAGGGCGCCTTCCCAGTTGGTGCCCTCGATGGAGACGGCCTGCGGCATGTTGCCGCGGAAGTGGGCGGTGTCGACGACGATGCCGCGGATCACGCCGGGGGCGCCGAGGCGGACCAGGGCGTAGTCGTGGTCCTCGGGGGTCGGCCAGGGCTGGGTGGCGGAGACGCCACGGCGGCGGCGGGTCTCCCAGCCGTCCATGATCTTGCCCTTGTGGCCGAAGTGCTCGGGGTCGAAGTGCGCGGCCTCGGCGATGAGGAGGTTCTCGCGCTGGGCGAAGAACTCGTCGTTGGCGAACGTGACACCGGCGCCCAGTTCACGGGCGGCGAGGTTCGCGTACTGGGTGAACGGGAAGTCCGCGGTGCGGTAGTCCGCGTACGGGTCGCCGCCCGCGTACGGGTTCGCGTTACCGGTGAAGGAAGGAATCGGCACGTCAGTTCTGCCTTTCGAGGAGGAGGCCCGTGGGCTCGGTCGGGGTGCCGTGGTCGGCGATCTGCGTACCGCGCAGCCAGGTGGACCTCACGACGCCGTGCAGGGTCTTGCCCGCGTACGCCGTGACCTGGTTGCGGTGGTGGAGGTGGGCCGGGTCCACGGTGAACGTTTCTTCGGGGGCCAGGACGGCGAAGTCGGCGTCGCGGCCGGCCTCGATCGCGCCCTTCTGGGCCAGGCCGGCGAGGGCCGCCGGGGCGGCGGACATCCAGCGGACGACGTCCTCGAGGGTGCGGCCGCGCCTCTTCGCCTCGGTCCAGATCGCCGGGAGCCCCAGCTGGAGGGAGGAGATGCCGCCCCAGGCGGTGGCGAAGTCGCCGGTCTTGAGGTCCGCGGTGGAGGGCGAGTGGTCGGAGACGATGCAGTCGATGGTGCCGTCGGCGAGCGCGTCCCACAGGAGGTCCTGGTTGGCGGCCTCACGGATGGGCGGGCAGCACTTGAACTCGGTGGCGCCGTCCGGGACTTCCTCGGCCGTGAGGGTCAGGAAGTGCGGGCAGGACTCGACGGTGATCCGGACGCCCTCGGCCTTGGCGGCGCCGATGAGCGGCAGCGCGTCGCAGGAGGACAGGTGCAGTACGTGGACGCGTGCGTCCAGCCGCCTCGCCTGGTCGATCAGGTTCCGGATCGCGGCGTTCTCGGCGTCCTTGGGGCGGGAGGCCAGGAAGTCGGCGTACTTGGGGCCGGGGTTCTGCGGCGCGGACTCCAGCTGGTGCGGGTCCTCGGCGTGCACGATCATCAGGCCGCCGAAGCCGGTGATCTCGGCGAGCGAGGCGGCCAGCCGCTCCTGGTCGAGCTCCGGGAACTCCTCCACGCCGGAGGGCGACAGGAAGCACTTGAAGCCGAAGACGCCCGCGTCGTGCAGCGGGCGCAGGTCCTTGACGTTGTCGGGCAGGGCGCCGCCCCAGAAGCCGACGTCCACGTGCGCCTTGGTCCGCGCGACCTCCTGCTTGACCACCAGGTTGGCGGTCGTGGTGGTCGGCGGCAGCGAGTTGAGCGGCATGTCGAGGAGGGTGGTGATGCCGCCGGCCGCGGCGGCCCGGGTGGCCGTCCAGAAGCCTTCCCACTCGGTGCGGCCGGGGTCGTTCACGTGCACGTGGGTGTCGACCAGGCCGGGGAGGAGCACGTCGTCGCCGAAGTCCTCCAGCCGGGCACCGGCCGGTACGCCGGCCTCGTACGGCAGCACGGCCGCGATCTTCCCGCCGGCGACGGCCACCGAAGCGGCGCGCGTCCCCTCGGGGGTGATGACGCGCGTCGAGCGCAGTACCAGTTCCACAGCCGGCTCGGACACCGGAACCTCCCCATCTACTTCCACAGAGCGAAATTCAACGTTCTGTTGACGGAGTCTTCACGTCGATCCGGGGCCAGTCAAGAGTGACCGGACGGACCACTGACACGTGCGGGGCGCAATTGGATGTTTCCACAAGATGGAATTAAGATTTCGCTATGCAGAATGGATCTACCACCACCGGATGCCGGGCCGGTAACTTCCCGGGGACGTCCGCCACCAGGACATACCGCCTCTGACCGGCGGGGACGGCATTGCCCCGGCTCTAGGGCCGACGCCGACCGACCGGTAGGCTGCTTCCTTGCCTGCCAGCACCGAAAGGACCGCGCCGTGCCGACGTCCAGCGCCAGCACCACCGACGCCTCCACCAAGCCCACCGCCGCCAGCGGTGGCGTCCAGTCCCTCGAGCGCGCCTTCGATCTGCTCGAACGCATGGCCGACGCGGGGGGCGAAGTCGGCCTGAGCGAGCTCTCCGCAGCCAGCGGTCTGCCGCTGCCCACCATCCATCGCCTCATGCGCACCCTCGTGGCCTGCGGCTACGTACGACAGCAGACCAATCGACGGTACTCCCTCGGCCCCCGGCTGATCCGCCTCGGCGAGTCCGCGTCGCGGCTGTTGGGCACGTGGGCCCGCCCCTACCTCGCGCGTCTCGTGGAGGAGACCGGGGAGACGGCGAACATGGCCCTGCTCGACGGCGACGAGATCGTCTACGTCGCCCAGGTGCCGTCCAAGCACTCCATGCGCATGTTCACCGAGGTCGGCCGCCGCGTACTGCCGCACTCCACCGGCGTGGGCAAGGCGCTGCTCGCGCACACCCCCGCGGAGGAGGTGCGCGCCCTGCTGGCGCGCACCGGGATGCCGGCCGCGACCGAGAGGACCATCACCACGCCCGAGGGCTTCCTGGAGGCCCTGGAGCAGGTCCGCAAGGCGGGCTACGCCGTCGACGACAACGAACAGGAAATAGGAGTCCGCTGCCTCGCGGTCTCCGTCCCGAACTCGCCGACCGCCGCCGCCATCTCCATCTCCGGCCCCGCGGGCCGGGTGACCGAGGCGGTGGCCGAGTCCTTCGTGCCGATCCTGCAGGGCGTCGCCGCCGAGCTGTCGGTGGCCCTGCAGAGCCAGAACCCCGCGTAACGACCCCGCGTAACGACCCCGCGTACGCGAAAGGCCCCGGCCGCCCCCTCTCGTGAGTCCGAGGGGAGCGGCCGGGGCCTTTCGCGTACGTCGGTACGGCGGCGGCAGGGGTCCTTTGCCGTCGGACCGCGGCCGGAGGCTACGCGGCCGGTACGACGGCCTGCGTGAGGCGGCCGTCCGTCATCGTCGCGGTGCGGTCCATGTGCTCCAGGTGCGCGTGGTCGTGGGTGACCACGACGGTCGCGGTGGACCGCTCCCGGGTGAGCGTGACCAGCAGGTCGAGGACGGCGGCGCCGCGCTCGTGGTCCAGGGCGCTGGTCGGCTCGTCCACGAGCAGCAGGGCCGGCTCGTTCATCAGGGCGCGGGCGATGTTGATCCGCTGGCGCTGGCCCCCGGAGAGCTGGTGCGGGCGCCTGTCCGCCTTGTCGGCCAGCCCGACGGCGTCCAGCAGCTCCAGGGCCCGGCGGCGCAGGGCGCGCGCGGGCCGGCCGGAGACGTGTGCCATGACCTGGAGCTGCTCGGCGGCGGTGAGCGAGGCCAGCAGGTTCGGCTGCTGGAAGACGATCCCGATCTTCTCGCGGCGCAGCGCCGACTTCTCCGCGGCCCCGAGCGACGTGGTGTCCTGCCCCGCGACGACGACCCTTCCCGCGTCGGGGGTCACGAGGGTGGCCGCGACCGCGAGCAGGCTGGACTTGCCGGAGCCGGAGGGGCCTATGACGGCCGTCAGGGTGCCCGCGGGGACGTCCAGGCGGACCGCGTCGAGTGCGGTGAGGCGGGTGTCGCCGTCGGGGTAGGTGAGCGTGACGTCGTGGACGAGCAGGGTCATCGGGCGCTCCCGAGGGCGGTCAGGGGGTCTACGGCGGTGATCCGCCGGATGGACAGGGCCGCGCCCAGCGCGCCGAGCGCGATCATGACGGCGGCCGGCACCAGCACGGTCGCGGGCTCGAGGACGAAGGGAACGGCTCCCCCGCTGATCAGGGCGCCGATCCCGGCGGCGAGGGCGGTGCCCGCCCCCGTACCGATCGCCAGCATGACCACGGCCTGTCCGAGCGCGTCCTTCAGGAGGTACGGGGTGGAGGCACCCAGTGCCTTCAGGACGGCGATGTCCCCGCTGCGCTGGATCGTCCACACGGTGAAGAAGGCCCCGATGACGAGGGCGGAGATGGCGAAGAGGAACCCTCGCATCAGCTGCAGCGAGCCGTTCTCGGAGGTGTACGAGCCGATGGCGCTCAGCGCGTCGTCGACGGTCCGGGCCTCGGTGCCGGCGGCCTCGTCGCCGGCCGCCCAGTCGACCCCGCCCTTTCCGTCGAGGGCGACGACGGTGGCGAGGGGGTCGGGGGAGGTGCCGGGGTTGCCGACGCGCTGCCAGTCGCCCAGGTCCATCCAGACGACCGGGGTGTGGCTGTGGGCGGCGGTGCCGGAGACGGCGGCCACGGTCACCTCGACCGGGCCGATCGTCAGTCTGGAGCCCGGGCGGAGGCCGCCGAGTTCCTTGGCGGCCTTCTCGGTGAGGACCACCTGCCCCTGGGTAAGCCCGCTCCCGGCGGGGGCGAGGGGACCCGCCGGGTCCACGCCGAAGACGGACACGGCGGCCGTGCGGTCACCCGAGACGGCGTTGGTGGTGCGGATGCCCAGCGGCTGCGCCGAGGTCACCCCCGGCTGGTCGCGCCAGGCCAGCCAGGTCTTCTCGGGCACCTGTGAGTTGGTGAAGGAGACCTTCTGGTCCCCGGTGGGCGCCGCGAACGCGACGCGGGTGGTGGCGGGCAGACCGGTGAGGGCCGAGATGTTCTCCCGGGCCAGGCCGGCGGTGAGCCCGGACAGCAAGCCGACCAACAGCGTGATCAGCAGGACGACCGAGCCCATCAGGGCGAAGCGGCCCTTGGCGAACCGTAGATCTCTCCATGCGACGAACATGGTCCCCACCCTGGTCTTCCGCGCGGGCCCGGGGCATCGCGCCGCGGGAGGGATCCTGGTATCGAAGGGCGCACGGAGACATCAATCCTTTGGTTGACCGGGGCCACCGGACGCGGACTTACGCTGGTCAGGTCATGACTGCTCCCCCCGCACCGAACCCGGCACCGCCCCCCACGCCGAACCCGGACGTCTTCACGGACGCCCCCGCACCCGCCGCACCCGCCGCCGCCGCGGACGCCCGCGACCGGCCCCTCACACCCGTCTCGCGCGTGCTGCGGCTGTGCCTGCACGCGCTGCTCTTCGGGCTGCTCGCGCTCGCCGCCGGGCGGGCCGTCACCGGCTCCGCGCCGCGCGCGGGCTGGGTGGTCGCCGCCTGCGCCGTACTGGCCGCCGTGTACCTCGCGGGCGTCCTGGCGCCGGTGGTGCACCGCTCGCCGCGCGCCGGGGCGATGTGGCTGGCCGCGGTCTGCGCGGCCTGGGCGGGGCTGCTCGTGGTCTCCCCGGACGGGCTGTGGATCGCGTTCCCGCTGTACTTCCTGGAGCTGCACCTGCTGCGGCTGCGCTGGGGGGTGGCGGCGGTCGCGCTGACGGCCTGCGCGGCGATCTCCGGATTCCTCGCGCACAGCGGCGCGGTGACGCCCGGGGCGTTCCTCGGGCCGCTCCTGGGAGGGGCCGTGGCGGTGGCGACCGTACTGGGCTACCAGGCCCTCTACCGGGAGAGCGAGCGGCGGCGCGAGCTGATCGAGGAGCTCATCACCACCCGGGCCGAGCTGGCGGCGGCCGAGCGCGGGGCCGGGATCCTCGCGGAGCGCGAGCGTCTGGCCCGGGAGATCCACGACACCCTGGCACAGGGACTCTCCTCCATCCAGCTGCTGCTGCGGGCGGCGGAGCGGACGCTCTCCGAGGGGGTGCCGACGGGGACGACGGGCGCCGCCGGCCCCTCGGAGGAGGGCCCTCGCGCGGATCCCGCGGATCCCGTGGATCCCGCGGCGGTGGCGGCCGCGCTGGCCCACATCGCCCGGGCCCGTGAGGCCGCGCAGGAGAACCTCGCCGAGGCACGGCGCTTCGTACGGGCCCTGACGCCTCCGGATCTGGAGCACGGCTCGCTCCCGGCCGCGCTGGAACGGCTCTGCGCGGCGGTTCCGGGCCCCCGGGTCCGCTTCTCCCTGAGCGGCACGGCCCGCCCCCTCCCGACGCCCTACGAGGTGGCCCTGCTGCGGATCGCGCAGTCGGCGCTGGCCAATGTGGTGCGGCACGCGCGGGCGGGGCGCGCCGAGATCACCCTGACCTTCATGGACACCTCGGTGACGCTGGACATCGTCGACGACGGCCTCGGCTTCGACCCCCTGTCCGCGCCCTCGGGCGACGGCGGCTTCGGCCTGCCGGCGATGCGCTCGCGGGCCGAGACGCTGAGCGGCCTGTTCACCGTCGAATCCTCCCCCGGCCAGGGCACCGCCGTGGCCGTCACCCTGCCCTTGCCCGCGGAGGCGCTGTCATGACGATCCGGCTGCTCCTGGCCGACGACCACCCGGTGGTCCGAGCCGGACTCCGCGCCGTGCTGGACACCGAGCCGGACTTCGAGGTGGTGGCGGAGGCGGCGACGGCGGAACGGGCGGTGGAGCTGGCCGCCGCTGCCGGGGTGGACGTGGTCCTGATGGACCTCCAGTTCGGCCCCGGCCCCGGCATGCACGGTTCGGCTGCCACGGCCCTGATCACGGCCACGCCCTCGGCTCCCCGGGTGCTGGTCCTGACCACGTACGACACGGACGCGGACATCCTGGCGGCGGTGGAGGCGGGCGCCTCGGGCTACCTGCTCAAGGACGCCCCGCCGGAGGAGCTCGCGGCGGCCGTCCGCACGGCGGCGGCGGGCCAGTCGGCGCTGGCCCCGGCGGTGGCGCTGCGCCTGATGGACCGCATGCGGACGCCCGCGGAGGCGCTGACCAAGCGCGAGCTGGAGGTGCTGCAGCTGGTCGCGGACGGCCTGTCGAACCAGCAGATCTCCAAGCAGCTCTTCCTGAGCCAGGCCACGGTCAAGTCCCACCTGGTCCACATCTACGCCAAACTCGGCGTCGACTCCCGGACCTCGGCGGTGGCGGCGGCCGCCACACGCCGCCTGATCCGCACCCCGTAGCTCCTCGCCCGCGGACCGCCCGCACCGCGCACGGGGGACGGCCCCCGTGCCACCCCGCCCTACGCCACCCAGTACGGCCGTTCGACCGCCGAAGGCAGCGGGACGCCGTCGTGGAAGGCCTCCGCCAGCCTCCGTACGCCCTCGTCCAGCCGGTCCGCCGGCAGGGTGTACGGGATCCGCAACCGGTGTTCGAAGGTTCCGGGGTCCACCCCGAACCGCGCGCCCCGGCCGATGTGCACCCCGGCCGCCGCCGCCCGCTCCGCGAGGGCCGAGCTGACCGGTTCCCCCAGGTCCACCCACAGCGACAGCCCGCCGGGCGGCAGCCGCCAGGTCCACTCGGGCGTGTGCCGCTCCAGCGAGTCGACCAGCGCCGCCCGCCGCGACCGCAGCTGTGCCAGCCGCTCCGGCAGCGACCGCTCCATTCCCTCCAGCAGCGGCAGTGCCACCAGCTGGTCGAGCACCGATCCGGTCATGTCGGCCGCCACCCGTACCGAGGTCAGCTCCGCGATCATCTTGGTGGTGGCCCGGATCCACCCGACCCGCAGGCCGCCCCAGTGCGTCTTGCTCAGCGAACCGATGGTCACCACGTGGTCGGCCCCGCCCCGGGGCGCCAGCGCGGCCGTCGGGGCGGGCGCGGGCACGTCGAGCGCGATGTCCGCGATCGTCTCGTCGACCACCAGCCAGGTCCCGGTCCGCCGCGTCGCCGCGAGCAGCCGCAGCCGCTGCTCCTGCGGCATCAGCGCGCCCGTCGGGTTGTGGAAGTCGGGGATGACGTAGGCGAGCCTCGGCACGGTCTGGCGCAGCGTGGACTCGGCGATCTCCAGGTCCCAGCCCGCGTCGGAGACGGCGATCGACCCGGTCCGCAGCCGCGCGTGCCGGAGCGCTTCCAGCGCGTTGGCGTACGTCGGGTTCTCGGTCATCACCCGGTCACCGGGGCGGCACAGCAGGCTCACGACCAGCGCGAACGCCTGCTGCGCGCCCGCCGTGACGAGGATCTGCTCCGGCCGGGTCGCGAGCCCGCGCCGGGTGAAGCGGTCCGCGACGGCGGTGCGCAGGTCGGGCAGCCCGAAGGGGTGGTAGCCGGGGTGGCGGGCGAATTCCGCGACCCTGGGCACCGCCCGGGCCACCGCGTCGGCGAAGGTGCCTTCGGGGGCGCCCATGGCGGCGATGGCGAGGTCGATGCCGGGCTCGCCGTCGGCCCGGTACCCGCCGGCGCCGACGATGCTGTGCGAGCCGACGGGGCGGTGGCCTTCGGGAAGCTCGGTCCAGGTGCCGGAGCCGCGCCGGCTGCGGACGTAGCCGCTCTCGCGCAGCAGGTCGTAGGCGCCGGTGACGGTGGCGCGGCTGGCTCCGACCGCCTCGGCGAGCTCGCGTTCGGCGGGCAGCCGCACGTGCAGGGCGATCCGGCCGTCGAGGATCAGGGTGCGGACGGCGTCGGCGAGGGCCCGGTAGCCGGGACGGGCCAGTACCCCTGCCGGGAGCAGCGCGGCGAGCTGACGGCTCCCGATCGTCCTGTCCGCCGTCTGGACCACTCGCCCGTTTGCCATGCCAACCTCCCCTGATTGGCTCTGCCTGCCAGGCCAATCGGGGTCCAGACTCGCTGCATTGGCCCCCGATTGGCAAGGAGACTCCGCTGTGCTCACCGACCGTGACGAACGTGCCCTGCTGGCTGCCGCCGAGAACCGCATCGCCGACCCGGTGCGCGTCAGGGACGCGCTGGCCGCCGTACGGCGTCTTCTGCGGCGCGAGCGAGAATCGATGACATGGCAGCCCACGGCAACGCACGGCAGGACCCCGAGCGGCACGAGCGGCACGGGGACGTCCCGCACCACCCGGCGGCCGGCCGCACCGCTCCCCCGGCCCCGGTGATCGCGGGCCTGCTCCTCGCCGCCGGTGGCGGGCGGCGGCTGGGCGGCCGGCCGAAGGCCCTGCTGCCCTACCGGGGCCGCCCGCTGGTGGAGAACGCCGTACGGGTGCTGCGGGAGGCGGGCTGCGGCCCGCTGCACGTGGTGCTCGGCGCGTCGGCGGCCGAGGTGCGCGAGCGCGCGGACCTGAGCGGGTGCGTGGTGAGCGACAACCCGGACTGGGCCGAGGGCATGGGCTCGTCCCTGCGGGTCGGCCTCGCCTCGCTGGCCGGTACGGGCGCCGACGCGGCCCTGGTGTCCCTGGTGGACCAGCCGGGCATCGGGCCGGAAGCGGTGGCCCGGGTCCGGCTGGCCTACCGCTCCCCCGCGAGCCTGGTGGCCGCGGCCTACGACGGGGAGCGCGGGCACCCGGTGCTGTTCGGTTCGGACCGGTGGCCGGACATCATGGCGACGGCCACCGGCGACAAGGGCGCACGGGTGCACGTGGCGGCGCACGCGGGGGAGCTCACGCTGATCGAGTGCGGGGACGTCGCGGAGGCGTTCGACATCGACACCCCGCCCGACCTGGCACGACTTGCCTGAGAGGGACCGGAGTGCGAGGTGAGCGCGCAGTGACGAAGATGGCACTGAGGGCCACCGACCGGTGGAATCTGTCGAACCGGAGAATCTCGATATCAACAAACCATTGAACTTCCACCATGAGGAAATTACTATCCACTGGTCAGAAGCGCCCTGAACCCCCAGACGGCGCCCGCGACCGTATCCGGAACTCTCCACACCCGACGGCACTGCGTGCCGTCCAGCGCGAGCATTCCCCCGCGGCCGCCAGGCACCGCCGCTGAAGGAGTGACAGATATGTCCGCACCAGCGCCGTCCTCGCTGGCCATCGTCGACGCCGAACCCCTGCCCCGGCAGGACGAGGTCCTCACCGAAGCGGCTCTCGCCTTCGTGGCCGAGCTCCACCGGCGGTTCGCCCCGCGTCGCGCCGAGCTCCTCGCCCTGCGCGGCGAGCGCCGCGCCGAGATCGCCCGCACGTCCACCCTCGACTTCCTCCCGGACACCGCACAGGTCCGCGAGGGCGACTGGAAGGTGGCGCCCGCCCCGGCCGCGCTGAACGACCGCCGTGTGGAGATCACCGGCCCGACGGACCGCAAGATGACCATCAACGCCCTGAACTCGGGCGCCAAGGTCTGGCTGGCCGACTTCGAGGACGCCTCGGCTCCCACCTGGGAGAACGTCGTCCTCGGCCAGCTCAACCTGATCGACGCCTACGAGCGCCGCATCGACTTCACCGACGCGCGCACGGGCAAGACGTACGCGCTGAAGCCGGCGCAGGAGCTCGCCACCGTCGTCATGCGGCCCCGCGGCTGGCACCTCCAGGAGCGCCACCTCCAGTTCGAGGGCGGCCCGGCCTCCGGCTCGCTCGTCGACTTCGGGCTGTACTTCTTCCACAACGCCAAGCGCCTGATCGCGCTCGGCAAGGGCCCGTACTTCTACCTGCCGAAGACCGAGTCGCACCTCGAGGCGCGCCTGTGGAACGAGATCTTCGTCTTCGCCCAGGACTACGTCGGCATCCCGCAGGGCACGGTCCGCGCGACCGTCCTGATCGAGACCATCACGGCCGCGTACGAGATGGAGGAGATCCTCTTCGAGCTCCGCGACCACGCGGCGGGCCTGAACGCCGGCCGCTGGGACTACCTCTTCTCCATCGTCAAGAACTTCCGTGACGGCGGCGAGAAGTTCGTCCTGCCCGACCGCAACGCCGTGACGATGACCGCCCCGTTCATGCGCGCCTACACCGAGCTGCTGGTCAGGACCTGCCACAAGCGCGGCGCCCACGCCATCGGCGGCATGGCGGCCTTCATCCCGTCCCGCAAGGACGCCGAGATCAACAAGATCGCCTTCGAGAAGGTCAAGGCCGACAAGGACCGCGAGGCGGGCGACGGCTTCGACGGCTCCTGGGTCGCCCACCCCGACCTCGTCCCGATCGCGATGGCCTCCTTCGACGCGGTCCTCGGCGAGAAGCCGAACCAGAAGGACCGCCTGCGCGAGGACGTCTCGGTGGCCCCCGGCGAGCTCATCGCGATCGACTCCCTGGACGCCAAGCCCACCTACGAGGGGCTGCGCAACGCCGTCCAGGTCGGCATCCGCTACATCGAGGCCTGGCTGCGCGGTCTCGGCGCCGTCGGCATCTTCGGCCTCATGGAGGACGCGGCCACCGCCGAGATCTCGCGCTCGCAGATCTGGCAGTGGATCAACGCCGGCGTCGTCTTCGAGAACGGCGAGCTCGCCACCGCCGACCTCGCCCGCGAGGTCGCCGCCACCGAACTCGCCGCGATCCGTGCGGAGGTCGGCGAGGAGGCCTTCGCCTCGGGCAAGTGGCAGCAGGCCCACGACCTGCTCCTGAAGGTCTCCCTGGACGCGGACTACGCGGACTTCCTCACCCTCCCGGCGTACGACCAGCTCGTCGACTGACCGCCTCGACCGGCACCCCCTCGACCGGCACCGCCTTCGGCTGAAACGCACAGCGGCCGAACATCCCGACAGCGCCCCCGCAGCCCTCCGGCTCCGGGGGCGCTGTCGTTCGCGCGCACTCCGGGAGCCGGGCCGGGCCGGCGAGAACACCCCCCGGGCCGAACGACCGATCGGTTGTTACTTGTTCGTAACTTACCTGTACCTAGCGGTAACAACGCGCGGCATGGCACGTTTCCGGTTGCCACCGGCCGGAGGTAACCCCCACTTACCCAGCCATGCACCGGAGTTGTTCCTGGCTTCCGCATGGCCGACCGCAGGAGTTCCGCAGTGATCGGATTCCGCAACGACCGCACGAACCGGACCGCCCCCAGTCGAGTGCGACGACTGGCCGGGATCACCATGGCACTTCCGCTCGCCGCCGGGGCTCTCGTGGCCGGAGGGGCCGGAACGGCCGCCGCCGGGCCTGCGAACGGACCGGGGACCGGGCCGACCGCCGTGGTCTCCATCGGCGACAGCTACATCTCCGGCGAAGCCGGTCGCTGGAAGGGCAACAGCCTCACCAACAGCGGGAGCCGGACCGGCACCGACCGGGCCTGGGTCAGCGGCAGCAGCTACGACCCCGGCAAGGTGTACGGCGCCACCGCCGGCGGCTGCCACCGGTCCGACTCCGCCGAGGTGAGGAGCGCGGGAGCCGTCGCCGACGTGGCCGTCAACCTCGCCTGTTCCGGAGCGGTCTCGCAGAACGTGTTCCGGGCCTCGAACGGCGGCGTCGCCTTCAAGGGCGAGGCCCCGCAGGCCGACCAGCTCGCCGCCGTGGCCGCGAGCAACAACGTCAAGGTCATCGCGCTGTCCATCGGCGGGAACGATCTCGGCTTCGCCGACATCATCAAGGACTGTGCGCTCGACTTCGTCCTCTGGAACTCCTACTGCTACGACGACCAGCAGGAGGGCGTGAACGAGAAGATGGACGCCGTCATGGCGGACGTCGGCAAGTCCGTGGACGAGGTGCGGGCCGTCATGCGCACCGCCGGCTACGGCGACTCCTCGTACCGGATCGTGCTGCAGTCCTACCCCTCGCCGATCCCGCGCGGTGCGGAGAACCGGTACACGCAGAGCGACTGGAGCCGGCTCAACACCGGCGGCTGTCCGTTCTGGAACAAGGACTCCGACTGGGCGCGCGACTCGCTCGTGCCGCAGATCGCGAACCGCCTCAAGGGGGTGGCCGCCGCCAAGGGCGCGCAGTTCCTCGACCTGCGGGACATGATGCAGGGACGCGAGGTCTGCGCGAAGGCCAGCAAGCAGGTGACCACCTCGGCGCCGGCCTCGGCGAAGACGAGCGAGTGGGCGCGCTGGATCGACAGCAGCGAGACGCAGGGTCTGATCCAGGAATCCATGCACCCGAACTACTTCGGCCAGCTGGCGGCCGGCCGCTGCCTGGCGCTGGTGGTGGCCCAGCCGGCGACGAGCGGCTTCAGCTGCAAGAACACCGCCGGGGCCGACCAGAGCGGGATGTACCTGACCCCCGCCTCCTGACGGCCGGGGCGCCCTCCCGGCCCCGCCGCCCGTGAATCCGGTGGTCCGGTCCGGTGCGGGCTGACATGCTCTCGGGCATGTCAGCCCGCACTCCACGCGCCAACCTCTACCTCTCCGTCGACGTCGAGGCGGACGGCCCCGTCCCCGGGCCCTACTCGATGATCAGCTTCGGCGCCTGTGTGGCCGGCCGCCAGGACGGCGCTGCGTACACGGCTGCCGATCCCGAACAGGACACCTTCTATCGGGAGTTGCGCCCGATCAGCGAGCAGTTCGTGCCCGGGGCGCTCGCCGTCAGCGGGCTGGACCGGGACCGGCTGGTCCGCGAGGGCGCCGAACCGGCCGCCGCCATGGCGGAGTTCCGCGCGTGGGTACGGGAGGTCTGCGCCGGCGCGCAGCCGGTGATGTGCGCGTACCCGGCCTCCTTCGACTGGATGTTCCTGTACTGGTACCTGATGAGCTTCGGCGGCGACAGCCCCTTCGGCCACTCCGGCTGCCTGGACATGAAGACCCTCTACGCGGCCAAGGCCCGGGTCCCGCTCCGCGCCGCCGTGAAGCGCCTGATGCCCGCCGAACTCCTCTCGCGCCGCCCGCACACCCACCACGCGCTGGACGACGCGATCGAGCAGGCCGAGCTGATGAGCAGCCTCATGCTCTGGGTTCCGGAGCCGTTCCCCCACGCCGTCCCGGAGGCCTGAGGAGACAGCCGGGAGCCCCGCCGGACGCCGGTGCGGCCGCGCGGACCACCGCGCCCGGGCGCCGGGGCGGCGGCTCCGACCGTCCCCCCTCAGCTCCCGACGCAGCTCACCCAGGAGCGGGCCCACGGGTCGGCGGGGGCGTCGGGCGGGCCGTCCCCGGCCGGGACCGACGCCGGGTCGGTGTGGGCCGCGGCCATGCCCCGCAGCCCGTACGCGCGCACGCGACCGCGGCGGTGCGGACGTCACACATAGACACGTTTCATGGCAGCAAGGCCTGCCCCCGGGCTTTCCGGGATATTCCCGCTGTATCTGGAGGAACAACCATGACCACCTTCG